>JANNOT010000497.1:0-2526 GCA_031399375.1 Paraoceanicella sp. | reverse complement strand
GGGTCCTGCGCGCCATGGGCGATCAGCGCCGGGGCGATCTTCGCGGCCGGCAGCACCTGATCGACGGCGCCGCGGTCGATCGCGCTCTGGGGCATGCCGCCATGCCAGGCCTCGCCCGGATCCTGGGCCAGCACGAACCCCCCCGCCGCGCGAATCGCCACCGCGCCCGCCGTCCCGTCCGAGCCCGAACCCGACAGGATGACCGCCGCCGCCCGCGGGCCGTAGGCGAGGGCGAGCGAGGCGAGCAGGAAATCGAACGGCATCCGCGCCCCGTGCCGCGCGGCCGGGGCGCTGACCCGCAGCAGGCCCCCCTCCACGGCGAGGTAGCTCGCCGGCGGGATGACATAGAGATGGTCGGGCTCCAGCCGCATCAGGTCCGCGGCCTGGACCACGGGCAGCGACGCATGCCGCCCCAGGAGGTCCACCAGCATGCTTTCATGGTGTGGGTCGAGGTGCTGGACGAGCACGAGCGCCAGACCCGATCCCGCGGGCAGCGCCGCCAGGAACCGCGTACACGCGTCCAACCCGCCCGCCGAGGCGCCGATGCCGACGACCAGCGGCGGCACCGTGGACGGCGCGGGAGCGGGGATGACCTGCTCTGACATCTGCGACCCTTCACGCACCGGGGCGGCGCGACCGGCGCGCCCCCCGGGACGCTAGCATGTTTCGTTCCGGGCCATGGGGAAAGATGTGGCCGCGCTGCCGCGACACAGCACAGCCGCACCAGCCCTGCGATCGCGCATTGCGGTCCGCCCGGCCGGGTCCTAGCGTCGGGCACGTGCAGGGGCGCCGCGCGGGATCACCGGGGCGCCCGGCCCCGCCGAAGGACCCTCGCCCGTGACCACCCTGCAGATCACCCACCGGACGCGCTATGCCTATGACCGCAAGGTCCGCTTTGGTGAGCATCGCCTGATGCTGCGCCCGCGGGACGCCCATGATACCCGCATCCTCGATGCGGGGCTGTCCGTGACGCCGGAGGCGCGGGTGCACTGGACGTTCGACGCGTTCGGAAACTCCGTGGCGCTCTTGTCCTTTGCAAAGCCCGCGGCGGAGCTTGTGATCGTGAGCACCCTGCACCTGCAGCGCTACGGCCCCACGCCATCGATCCCGCGCATCGCGCGCCGCTCCGGGCCCTATCCGGTTGTCTACGATGCCGATGACCGGATCGATCTCGCCCCCATGATGGCGCCCGAATGCCCCGAGGATCGCCCGGTGCTCGAGGTCTGGATCGATGCCGTGCGGCCGCGGGCGCCCACGTCCTGCCTGCGCGTCCTCGCGGCCGTCAGTGCCGCCATCCACCGCGGGTTCCGCTATCGCAGGCGCGAATCCGGCGCGGCCCAGACCCCCGCCACCACGCTGGCGCGCGGGACAGGATCCTGCCGGGATTTCGCGTTCCTGTTCATGGAGGTCGCGCGGACGCTCGGCTTTGCCGCGCGGTTCGTCACCGGCTATCTCTACGATCCCGGCACCGAGGCCGCGGGCCGCGTCCGCGGCGGTGGATCGACCCATGCCTGGGCCGACGTGTTCGTGCCCGGTGCCGGATGGATCGAGTTCGATCCCACGAACCGCATCGTCGCAGGCACCAACCTGATCCGTGTCGCCACCACCCGTACCCCTGCGCAGGCATCGCCCGTCAGCGGCTGGTATCATGCGGACGGCTCCCGGGCGCTCGGGCTCGAGGTGTCGGTCCGCGTGACCCGCACCGCCTGAGGGTGCCGGGCAGGCCCGGCCGGGCGCCGATAAGGCGGCCGGCCAGTTTTTGTCATTCGGTGTATGCGGGCATCGCCTTCAGCGTCTCGCGCGTCGCGTTCAGGTAGACGCGCACGTCCTCGCCATCGATCTCGCGCAGGATCGTGAGGTCCGAGAACGGGACCGAGACCGAGTGGACACCGATCCCGAGAAATCCGCCGACATCGACGACGGCGTGGTTGATCATCCCATCGGGTGCCACGCCGAGCGTGCCGATCGCCCCGATCTTCTCGTCGCCATGGCCGTAGACCGGGGCGGATTCCAGATCGTCGGCCGTCACCTCGCCCATGACCGCCGGGCCGTAACCGTCGAACCTGAAGACTGCGGATGTGGCCGAAGACAGCGCACCCATGACGCCATTATGGTTTGTGTCTGACATTCTCGACTCCTCCACCCGGGATGCGGGCGTTCGCGGACAGGATCCCCCTGCCGGGTCGCAGTGCGGATCGTGGGTCACCGGGGTGCCGGAGATTCCGCCCGCGCCGGGCAATGCCCGGGCGCATCGGGTCGATGACACCCGGTGCGGACCAGTAACGCCGGGGGTGCGCGGATGTTCCGCGTCGGCGTGGGCGCGATCCGCGCGCCGGTCCGCGGCGGCAGCCTGCGACCGCGCCCAAGAAGGGGATTTGAGTTGACGTCCCCAGCCGATCCCCGCGCCGACGCGGCCAGGCGCCGTCCTGGCCCGCGCGGGCAGGTAGTTTCCCGGTCTCCCGCACGCGTGGGACGGGCCGTAAAATATCATCATCGAGTGCACGATCGCGCCCAGCACGCTGGTGG
>JANNOT010000495.1:0-5735 GCA_031399375.1 Paraoceanicella sp. | reverse complement strand
CCCAGATGCACCGCGAGCCGGGTGGAGGCGACGTCGAGCGCCGTTCCCTGCAGTCCGGAGGACACCATCCACCATCCCACCACCGCCTGCATCCCGCCGAGCACGCCCGGCAGCGCCAGCCGCCAGGTCCAGCCCGCAGGGATCGCGCGGCGCGCGAGAAACCAGAGGAACCCCGCGGCCCAGACCAGCCCGATCACGCGCCCGAGCTGGCGGTGCCCCCATTCCCACCAGTAGATGACCTTGAACGCCTCCATCGTCATGCCCCGGTTCTGGAGCTGATATTCCGGGATCGCCTGGTAGCGGGCGAATTCCGCTGCCCAGGCCGCCTCGTTCAGCGGGGGGATCGCCCCGGTCACGGGGCGCCATTCGGTGATCGACAGGCCGCTGTCGGTCAGCCGCGTCATCCCGCCGACGGCGATCATGGCGACGACAAGGATGAAGAGCACCGCCAGCCAGGCGACGATCCCCCGGCGCGCGCGCCGGGCCCGGGCCTCGGCGGCGCCGGGCGCGGCCACGGGGCGGGCGAGCTTGGCCCCGCCCACCTCCTCGAAAATGCTGCGCTGCTTGCTCATGACCCCGCCCCTCCTCCGCGCTCCCCTAGCGCCGGGGATGGCGGCGCGCAATGGGTCACCCTGCCCCGCCCTCCTGCCGCTCGGTCAGCGACCGCACGATGCCGTAGAGGGTCTGGAGATCGGTATCGGTCAGCGCCGCACGAGCGAAAAGGTTGCGCAGGTTCCCCTGCATCGAGGGGCGCCGCTCCGCGGGCCAGAAAAACCCGCGCGCATCCAGCCGCGCCTCCAGCGAGTCGAGAAACCGCGCAAGCTCGCCCGCCGTGGCCGCCCGCCCGCGGCCCGTCTCGAAGACGGCACCCGCGTCCGGGGGCAGTTCCGCCCGCACCCATTCGTAGCCGAGCAGCAGCACGCATTGGGCAAGGTTGAGCGAGGGAAAGGCCGGGTTCACCGGCACGGTCACGATGGCGCTGGCGCGGATCACGTCCTCGTTCTCCAGCCCCGAGCGTTCGGCGCCGAAGAGGATCCCCACTCGCTCGCCCGCCGCCACCCGGGCGCGCGCATCGGCCATCGCCCGCTCGGGGCTGAGAACGAGCTTGGTCAGGTCGCGGGGCCGCGCGGTCGTGGCATAGATCGTGGTGAGATCGGCCACCGCCTCTGCCGTATCTGTGCAGATGCGGGCGGCGTCGAGCACCCGCCCCGCCCCCGACGCCATGGCCACCGCTCTGGGGTTGGGCCAGCCGTCGCGCGGCGCGACGATGCGCAGCCGCGACAGGCCAAAATTCCACATCGCCCGCGCGGCCGCCCCGATGTTCTCACCCATCTGCGGGTTCACCAGCACCACCACCGGCCCCGCCCCGTCCGCGTCCATCGCCATCCCCCCTGCCTCGCGCCCTCTTACGGGCGGGACGGGTGCTGCGCAATTGTCCGGCGGTCGCGCGCCCGGGCCGTCAGGATCCCGGTGCATACCGCCACGCCATAGTCCGCTTTCGCGCCCCCCGGTCCTGGCCTATAGAAACCCTCGATACCCCGCGCCAGGTGAGGAGATCCGCGCAATGACCAAGATCAAGGTGGCCAACCCCGTCGTCGAGCTCGATGGCGACGAGATGACCCGGATCATCTGGAGCTTCATCAAGGAGAAGCTCATCCTCCCCTATCTCGACATCGACCTGCGCTACTACGACCTCGGGATCGAGGAGCGCGACCGGACCAGCGATCAGGTGACCGTCGATGCGGCACACGCGATCAAGCAGCACGGGGTCGGCGTGAAATGCGCCACCATCACGCCCGACGAGCAGCGGGTGGAGGAGTTCCACCTCAAGCAGATGTGGCGCAGCCCCAACGGCACGATCCGCAACATCCTGGGCGGCGTGATCTTTCGCCAGCCGATCATCTGCAAGAACGTGCCCCGCCTGGTCCCGGGCTGGACTAAGCCGATCGTGGTCGGCCGCCATGCATTCGGCGATCAGTACCGCGCGACGGACTTCCGGTTTCCGGGCAAGGGCAAGCTCACGATCAAGTTCGTGGGCGACGACGGCACGGTGATCGAGCGCGAGGTGTTCGACGCACCATCGGCGGGTGTCACGATGGCCATGTACAACCTCGACGATTCGATCCTCGATTTCGCGCGCGCCTCGCTCAATTTCGGCCTCTCGCTCGGCTGGCCCGTCTACCTCTCCACCAAGAACACGATCCTCAAGGCCTATGACGGGCGCTTCAAGGACCTGTTCCAGCAGGTCTACGAACAGGAGTTCGAGGCGGCGTTCAAAGCCAAGGGCATCCATTACGAGCACCGCCTGATCGACGACATGGTGGCCTCGGCGCTCAAGTGGTCGGGCGGCTATGTCTGGGCGTGCAAAAACTACGATGGCGACGTGCAGTCGGACACCGTGGCCCAGGGCTTCGGCTCGCTCGGCCTTATGACCTCGATCCTCATGACCCCCGATGGCAGCGTGGTAGAGGCGGAGGCGGCGCACGGGACCGTCACCCGGCACTACCGCGAGCACCAGAAGGGCAAGGAGACGTCCACCAACTCCGTGGCCTCGATCTACGCCTGGACCGGCGGGCTGAAGCACCGCGCAAAGCTCGATGCCAATCCCGCGCTGATGACCTTTGCCACGACGCTCGAACATGTGGTCGTGGACACGGTCGAGGCGGGCTACATGACCAAGGACCTCGCACTGCTCGTCGGCCCCAACCAGAAATGGCTGACCACGATCGGCTGGCTGAGCAAGGTGGACGAAAACCTCAACGCGGCGCTGGCGGGGTAGGGCTAGCCCGTCTCGCGCAGCGGGGCCGGGGTGCGCGCGGTCTCCTCGGCGACCGCGAAGAGATCATCGAGGAAATAGGCCGCAAGCTCCGCCCGGCTGCCGAGGCCGGACTTGCGATAGACCGACTGCGCCTGCTGGCGGATCGTCGCCTCGGACGTGCGGCGCAGGCGGGCGATGTCCTTGAGCGGCAGCCCCTTGAGCAAGAGCCCCGCGATGTCGGCCTCGGCCGGCGACAGCGACCAGGCGCCGAACTGAGCGGCGATCGCATGGCCGAGGCCGTCGAGCAACCGTCGGCTATCCGCGCGCCAGGCCTCGCCGTCCTCGGCCGCCCGGGCGACATCGCGGCGCAGGGCCTCGGTCTCGTCCTCGACCGCCGACAGCCGCAGACTGACCCGGGCCGCCGCGACCATGGCGCCGACGAGGATGAGCTTTTCAGCGAAGTCGCCGATGACCCCAGGGGCCGTGAGGTCCCATCCGTCGCCGAGCAGGTCCACCGCGGTCAGCACGGCCGCGAGTGCGACGGCAGCGACCACCACCTCGGTCCGCGCCCGCATTTGCCCGCCCTCCCCCACCGTGGCCCAACCGTGGCCGCGTCGCGCGCGCCGGGGCACGCCGAAGGATGCTGAGCCAGCCCCGCCCACCGCGCAACTGCTATCCGCCATCCGCCGGATAGTGCCCCCCGCGCGGCAGGCGGGGCATGTCCGGCACGAGGCGGATGGCGCGTGGCGGGACCCGGGCGCCTGATCGGGACGTCGGCCATCCCTGCCCGCCGACGGCAAACCGCAAGGAAGACCGCAGATGATCGCAAATCCAGCCGACCGCCCGGTCCGGCGCGGCGCCACCATTCGGACCGCCCGCCTCAGCGTGATCTCCACCCTCGTCGCCGCCGCGTCCCCCGGCCTGGCGGCCCCGCTGCTTCCCGATTTCTCGGCCGCCACGTTCCTGGCCGCGGCCCCGATCGACAACACCTATCACCCCGTGCTTCCCGGTCAGTCCTGGGTGCTGACGACCGATGACGCCGACGTGTCCGAGCGCATCGAGCGCAGCGTGGTCGGCGGTGCCGGATCGGGTCCGACGATTCTCGGGGTCGCCACCACGACGATCCTCGACCGGTCATTCGAGAACGACGTGCTGGTCGAGGAGACCTTCGATTTCTTTGCCCAGGATACCGCCGGCAACGTTTGGTACATGGGCGAGGACGTGACGAACTACCGCTACGACGACCAGGGCAACTTTCTGGGGACCGATACCGAATCCGCCTGGCGCGCGGGCGTGAACGACGTGCTGCCCGGCTACCAGATGCCGGCCGAACCGATGGTCGGTTTTTTCGCGTATCAGGAATTCGCCGCGGCAGACGAGGCGCTCGACGCGGGCGAGATCGTGGCGCTGGGGGTGACACTCGATCTGGATTTCGGCACGCTCTCGGACGTGCTCGTGATCCTCGAGACGAGCGAGATCATCGAGGGGTTCCGGGAACTGAAATATTACGCCCCGGGCATCGGCTTTGTCCGCGCGGACGAGGGGGTGAACGCGCTGCTGGGCGATCCCGACCTGGTGCTGGAGCTGACCGGGTTCAGCGCCGTGCCGGTGCCACCCGCGCTGCCGCTCCTCGCCATGGGGCTGGTCGGCCTGGGCCTTGCCGCGCGCGGGCGCGGGGCGTGGCACCGCCACGTCTGACCAGGGGCGGTCCCGGGGCGCCTGACCCCCGGGACCGCACCGCGACACCCCCGGTCAGGCCCGCGCCTGCGGATCCATGATCTTGCGATGCTCCTGGAGCGCGAAGCGGTCGGTCATCCCGGCGATGTAGTCGGCCACCACCCGCGCGCGCCCCTCGCCCTCGCCCGCGAAATTGGCCGCGCGGCGCCAGCCATCGGGCAGGAGCCCGGTATCGGCCATGAACACGGCGAAAAGGTCGCTGACCACGATCCCCGCCTTGCGCCGCATCCGGCGGACCTGCCAGTGGCGATACATGTTGTCGAAGAAGAACTTGCGGATGATCTTCAGATCCTCCCAGAGCGGCTTGGAGAACCGGATCACCTGGTGGCCGAGCAGGCGGACCTCTTCGGGGCTTCGCGGTCCGCTGCGCGCGAGGATCTGGGCGCTTTCGCGCAGCACGTCCTCGACCATCACGCCGAACACGCGGCGCAACGCCTCGTGCTTGCGCCGCTCGGGCTCGAGCCCCGGCCAGCGGGCATCGACGCGGTCAAAGCAGCCCTTGATGATGGGCAGCTCGCGGATTTCCTCGACGCTGAACAGGCCCGCGCGCAGACCGTCCATCAGGTCGTGGTTGTTGTAGGCGATGTCGTCGGACAGGGCTGCGACCTGCGCCTCGGCACCCGCATGGGTATGCAGCTCCAGGTCGTGGCGCGCAGCATATTCCGCCAGCGCGTGGGGCAGCGGGCTGCCGACGGGGCCGTTATGCTTGGCCAGACCCTCCAGCGTCTCCCAGGTCAGGTTCAGCCCGTCGAACTCGGCATAGTGGCGCTCGAGCTTCGTCACGATCTTCACCGCCTGGGCGTTATGGTCGAACCCGCCCCAGGGCGCCATGCACTCGGCCAGCGCGTCCTCGCCGGTATGGCCGAAGGGCGTATGGCCAAGGTCATGGGCCAGGGCGACCGCCTCGTCGAGCCCGAGCGTACGCGCCAGGGTGCGGGCGACCTGGGCCACCTCGATCGAATGGGTCAGGCGGGTGCGGTAGTAATCGCCCTCGTGCTCCACGAACACCTGGGTCTTGTGCTTCAGCCGCCGGAACGCCGAGGAATGGATGATCCGGTCGCGGTCGCGCTGGAACGGCGAACGGTGCGCCGATGCCGCCCGCCCATGCCTGCCCCGCCGCCTATGCCTGCGCGCCCGCAACCAGCCGCGGGCGGCTTTTTCCCGAGGCGGCATCGGCGCACCGTTCGCCGTTCCAGCGCGACCGCGACCGGATCATCCATTCCTCGGCGTTCCGGCGGCT
>JANNOT010000476.1:0-4565 GCA_031399375.1 Paraoceanicella sp. | reverse complement strand
GAGGTGCGGGGATTCCAGTCGGTCCTGCTCGACCTCGGTGCCCGGCTCGGCCTGCCGGGGATGGTGCTGGAGGATGGCCAGCCCGCCTTCCGCGACTATGCCGACTACATCACCTGGCACGAACGCCGCCCGGGGATCGGGCCGCTGTCGGGCTGTCGCGGCGACGGGAGCGAGACCGGGCGCGGCGCGCCGAACCCCGGACAGATCGACGCCTACATCGCCGCGGGTGGGTTCTTCCGGGCCCATGTGCCGGAGGAGGCCGCGTTCTTCAAGCCGTGGAATGCCGCCTACCAGGACTGGGCGGTGGGCATGGGGTTCTACGACACGCCCCAGCCCTACCGGTTCCAGCTCTATCTCGAGCCGCTCCAGCGCTTTCGCCTCGCGGCCGAGGGGCATGGCGCGCACCAGCCGCCCGACGCGCTGCGCGCGCAGATCGGCGCGGTTTTCGACCCGCTGCCGATCTGGTACGGGCCGGAGGAGGCAGGGGACTTCCCGCTCCACGCCCTGACCCAGCGGCCCGCGGCGATGTACCATTCCTGGGGCAGCCAGAACGCGTGGCTGCGGCAAATTCATGGCGCCGTGCCGCTCTTCGTGCCAGCCCCAGTCTGCGATGCCCTGGGGCTCCGCGACGGCGACTGGACCTGGGTCGTCTCGTCCCATGGCCGCATCCAGGTCCCTGTCGCGCGCATGGCGGCGGTGAACGCGCACACGGTCTGGACCTGGAACGCGATCGGCAAGCGCGCGGGGGCCTGGGCGCTCGCCCCCGGATCGCCCGAGGCGCGGGAGGGGTTTCTTCTCAACCACCTGATCTGCGAGCTTCTTCCGCGGCGGGCCGACGGGATGCGCTGGTCCAATTCCGACCCCATCACCGGGCAGGCCGCGTGGTTTGACCTGCGCGTGCGGCTGGAGCCCTGCGCCCCTGCCCCGCGCACCGAGCCCGCCATCCCCGCACAGGCCAGCCCGGTGTGAGGTTTCCCGCTTGCGTCGCCCCGGCCCCCGGGCTAATGGCGATGCCGGACGGGCTGTGGCGCAGCTTGGTAGCGCGCTTGCATGGGGTGCAAGAGGCCGCGAGTTCGAATCTCGCCAGCCCGACCATTTACCCGCCGACCTGCTCCCCGGGGGACCTGCCGTGACCGATGGGGTGCTGCCCGCCCAGGCGATCCGGGCGCTGATTGGCGCCGGAGCGGTCGCAGCCGACCATCCCGTGGGCCCGGAAATGATCCAGCCCGCGAGCCTCGACCTGCGCCTGGGCGACCACGCGTTTCGCGTGCGCGCGTCGTTCCTGCCCGGCGCGGGGCGGCGGATCGCGGACCGGCTGCACGATTTTGCCATGCACCGCATCGACCTGACCCCCGGCGCGGTGCTGGAGACGGGGTGCGTCTATGTCGTCCCGCTGATGGAGCGGCTGGTGCTGCCGCCTGACCTGTCGGCGGCGGCGAACGCGAAAAGCTCGACCGGGCGGCTCGATCTCTTCACCCGGCTGATCGCCGATGGCGGGACCGAGTTCGACCGGGTGGAGGCGGGCTATGCCGGACCGCTTTATGCCGAGATCTCGCCCCGCTCGTTCTCCGTCCTCGTGCGCCCCGGGGCCCGGCTGAACCAGCTTCGCTTCCGTCGGGGGCGGGCGGCGCTGGACGACGTGGCCCTTGCGGCGCTGCATGCCGAGCGGGGGCTGGTGGACACGCCGCCCCATATCGACGGGGGCCTCGGGTTTTCCGTCGATCTCGCCCCCCGTGGCGTCGAGCCGGTGGGCTGGCGGGCAAAGCCCCATTCGGCGCTGATCGACCTCGACCGGATCGGCGCCTATGCCCCGCTCGACTTCTGGGACCCGGTGTTTCCGCGGGCGGGCGGGGGCATCATCCTCGACCCCGGCGCCTTCTACATCCTCGTCAGCCGCGAGGCGGTGCACGTCCCCCCCGACTTCGCTGCCGAGATGGCGCCCTACCTTGCCATGGTGGGCGAATTCCGGGTGCATTACGCGGGCTTCTTCGACCCCGGCTTCGGCCATGCCCCGGCGGGCGGCGCGGGGGCACGCGGCGTGCTCGAGGTGCGCTGCCACGAGGCGCCCTTCGCGCTCGAACACGGCCAGATCGTCGGGCGGCTGGTCTACGAGCGAATGGCCGAGGTGCCGGACATCCTCTACGGCGCGGGCCTGGGGTCCAACTACCAGGGCCAGGGGCTGAAGCTGTCCAAGCACTTCCGCGACCGTTAGAAGAGCGCGTCCTGGTCCCCGCCGTCAGGATCCTCGTCCGGATCCATCCGCGGCAGCGTGTCGGGTGCCCCTCGCGCCTCCAGCAGCCCCGCCTCGCGAAGCTCGCGGAGGCCAGGCAGATCACGGGCGGTCTCGAGCCCGAAATGGTCGAGAAAGGCGGGCGTGGTCACGAAGGTGACGGGCCGCCCCGGGCTGAGGCGGCGGCGACCCAGGCCGATCCAGCCAAGCTCCATCAGCAGATCGAGCGTGCCACGCGACACGCCGACGCCGCGGATCTCCTCGATCTCCGCCCGGGTGGCGGGCTGGTGATAGGCGATGATCGCGAGCGTCTCGACGGCCGCGCGCGACAGCTTGCGCGGCTCGACCGCCTCGCGCGCCATCAGAAACCCCAGATCGGGCGCGGTGCGGAACGCGAAGGCACCGTCGCGCTCCACCACCTCCACCCCGCGGCCCGCATAGCGGCGGCGCAGCGCCGCGATGGCAGCCGCGGGGTCGCACCCCTGGGGCAGGCGGTCGGCAATGGCACAGAGGGCGAGCGGCTGGGCGGTGGCGAACAGGATCGCCTCGACCATCCGCTCCTGCTCGGCCGCGGGGGGCGCATCGAAGAGCGTGCGCGCCGCCTCACCCATGGGGCAGATGGGGGCCCACGGCCCGGGCGCGCAGCATCAGGGGGGCAAAGACGCCGTCCTGGCGCAGCTCCGCCACCCCCGCCTTCACCAGTTCGAGCATCGCGGCGAAGGTCGCAGCAGTCGCCGAGCGCCGGGCGCGGGGGTCGAGCGCCCAGCCCTCGGGCAGGAACGCCTCCAGCACGCGCCAGTCGACCGCCATCCCGAGCATCCCGCGCAGCCGCGCGAGCGCCTGCTCCATGGTATAGACTGGCTCCCTCCGGACATGCAGCGGGGCGTAATCCTCCCGCGTCTTGACCCGCGCATAGGCGCGCAGCAGGTCCACCAGCGTCGCGTCAGGGATCACGCGGCGGCGCTCGATGACCGGTTCGGTCAGCCCGCGGGCAAAAATGTCGCGCCCGAGCTGGTCGCGGCCCATCAGGCGGGCCGCGACCCTGCGCATCCCCTCCAACCGCTCGAGCTGGAACGCGAGGTGGTCGGCGAGATCCTGCGCGGACGGGCCGGGTGCGGCGGGATCGGGCGGCAGGAGCAGGCGGGACTTGAGGAACGCAAGCCACGCCGCCATCACGAGATAGTCGGCGGCAAGCTCGATCCGGAGCCGCCGCGCCTCGGACACGAACGCCAGGTAGCGCTCCGCCAGGCCCAGGATCGAGACCCGGCGCAGGTCCACCTTCTGGCTGCGTGCGAGGGTCAGGAGGAGGTCGAGCGGCCCCTCGAACCCGTCCACGTCGACGACGAGCGCATCGCCACCCGCGGCGATCCCCCCCGCGAAACCCTCGCCGAAATCATCCGGCACGTGCACCCCCCTCGGCCGCCAACAGGAGGGGGGCGGGCGGCCGCGCCGCCTCGGCCCGCCGGGCGCGGGCCAGCGCGCGGCCGTCAAGGAGCGCGCAGGCATCGCGCACCTCCTCCCTGGCGGCCAGATCGCCGTTGCAGTGCAGGATCACGTCCACCCCGGCCCCGAGCGCGCCGCGCACCCGGCCCGCCAGCGGCCCGGTTAGGGCGTTCATCGACAGATCGTCGGTCATCAGCAGACCGTCAAAGCCGATCTCGTCGCGGATCAGCCGGATGATGACGGGCGAGAGAGTGGCGGGCCGGTCGTCGAGCGCGCTGTAGACCACATGGGCGGTCATGCCGAGCGGCAGGTCGGCCAGGGCGACGAAGGGCGCGAAATCCGTCTCGCGCAGCGCCTCCAGCGGCGCGGTGACCACCGGCAAAGCCTCGTGGCTGTCGGCGGTGGCGCGCCCGTGGCCGGGCAGGTGCTTGACCACGGGCAGCGCACCGCCCGCGATGGTCCCCTGGGCGAGCGCGCGCGCGCGCAGCGCCACGCGCAGCGGATCGGTGCCAAGCGCGCGGTTGCCGATCACCCCGTGCGACCCGGGCTGGGGCACGTCGAGCAGCGGCACGCAGTTCACGTCCACGCCGACGGCCCGCAGTTCCTCCGCGATCCGTCGGCCCCGCGCCCGAAGGCGCCCCGCGAGCGTCAGCTCGTCGGGCGCCCCGGCGACGAAGTCCGCCATGCTCGGCCATTCAGTCCAGTGGGGGCCGCGCATCCGCGCGACGCGCCCCCCTTCCTGGTCGATCAAGATCGGGGCGTCGCGCCCGACCGCGCCGCGCAGGTCCGCGGTCAGCCGGGTCATCTGGGCAGGGGTCACGCAGTTGCGGGCAAAGAGGATAAAGCCCCACGGGTCGGCCGCGCGGAAGAACGCCGCCTCCTCGCCCGTCAG
>JANNOT010000474.1:0-1577 GCA_031399375.1 Paraoceanicella sp. | reverse complement strand
GGCTCGGCGGGCCCTGGGGCGGGCGCTGGGGCGGGCGGATCGGGTGGCGGCACCGGCGCCGGGCCGGGGGCGCCCGGCCCCGCCACGACCGGACAGCGCAGGTCGAGCGACGCCAGCACCTCGATCGCCCGCGCAGCGGCGAGCGGCCCGCGCAGGAGCGCGCCGAGCTCTCCGGTCACCAGGGCCGCGAGCCGCCCGATCTCGCCCTCGATCGCGCCACCGACAGCGAGCCCATCGGGCAGCCCCGTCCCCGCCGCCGCGAACCCCGCCCGCAGCGCGGCGCCATCGGGCAGGCCGGGCAGCGTCAGTCCCGCGATCCGGTCGGCCAGGGCCGAGAGGCTGGCGGGCGGACGCTCGGCCAGGTCCGCGACCAGCCGGGCCGCGGTCGCGATCTGGCCAAGCGTGCCCGACAGGGCGGCGTCGAGCGCGCCCCGGTCCACCCCCGCCTCGATCCTGACCGCGAGGCCCGCCATCTCAGCCGTCCCCGAAAAGGGCGTTGAGCTTCGGCCCGATGTCGCCCAGCGCCGAAAGCGCCGATTTCACCCCGTCCGCCGTGCCGCCCAGCAATGCCGAGGGGTCGGAGAAATCGGGGATGTTGCCCAGCGCCTCGAGCGCGTCGAGCGCCGCCCCCGCCGCCGCCACGAACCCCGACGCGGCGTCGAGCAGCCCGCCGTCGATCCCGCCCAGGGGGTCGGGAGGCGGCGGGGGCGGCGGGCTTTCGCGCAGGCGCATGCGGTAGGCGATCTCGTCGGGGCGCACGCCGTGTTCCTCGACCACCAGGCTTTCGACCAGCACGAACTGGATGTCCGTCGCCTCGGCAATGTCCGCGACGAAGGTCAGGGGCTCTGCCGCCCGCATCCGCTCGCGCAGGCCGGTCAGGAACGCGCTGCGCTCCTCGGGGCCGAACACCGCACCCGCGATCTCGACCACCGCCGCCGTGGCGCCGAGATCCTGATAGACGCTGCCGCCCCGGGTCGGGACCGCGAACTCGGCCAGCTTGCGCGCCTCCTCCATGCGCAGGAACGCGACCCGCGGCACCTCCCAGTCGCCCAGCATGGGGGTCACGCCCATGGGTCATCCTCCGCAAGGCCCGCATCCCCCCGGGGCAGGCGCGGCCGCCCGACCCAGGCGGCGAGCGATGCCGCAGGGGGGGCAGGTATTGCGGGCGGGGCGGGGATGGCGGGCGCGGCGGGAAGCGGCGCGGGACGCGGGTCGGTCGACCCCGGGGGTGCCGTGTCCCCATACGTCCCGGCCCGGCCCGCGGCCCGTGGCGCGTGCGGCGGCGGACCGACCGCCCGGGCCGGACCGTAACCACTCTCGGCCCCGATCACGGGCGCCTGCGGTGCAGCGGCAAGCGGCGCGGGACGATCCGCCGTCATGCCAACGTCGAGCGGCGATCGGGGCGGCACGGTGCCGGTATCCTTCGCGGTGGCAAGGCTCCGGCGCAACGCGGTCCGGCGTGCCGCGAGGGCGGCGGCGGGCGGGATCGGCGACGGGCGGGCTGCCGCCGCCGCATCGGCCGCCGCGACCACCGACCCCAAGCGCCGCGGTCCATCGGCGCGCAGGGCACGCGATGC
>JANNOT010000356.1:0-5116 GCA_031399375.1 Paraoceanicella sp. | reverse complement strand
CTCGGTGGCAACGCCCTGCCCGCCCGGTTCGCCCCGGGCTTTGCGGTCGGCGAGCTCGGGTTCGGCACCGGTCTCACCTGTGTCGCGCTCTGGCGGGCCTGGGACCGGGCGGGGATGTCCGGGCCGCTTGCTATCACCAGCACCGAGGCGTTTCCGCTGTCCGCCGCCGACATGGCCCGCGCCCTCGGCCGCTGGCCGGAGCTTGCCCCCTACGCCGCGCCGTTGCTTGCCGCCTACGCGCCCGGCGCGGGGCCGTTCGATCTGGGCTCCTTGCACCTCACCATCCTCTGGGGCGATGCGCGCGCGACCCTGCCGCGCTGGACGGGCAGCGTCGATGCCTGGTGTCTCGACGGGTTCAGCCCGGCCCGCAATCCCGCGATGTGGGACGCGGGCCTCCTGCACGCCCTCGTGCCCCGCACGCGGCCTGGCGGGACGTTCGCGACCTACTGCGCGGCCGGTCACGTGCGCCGCACGCTCGAGGCCGCAGGGTTCGCGGTCGAGCGGCGCGCGGGCTTCGGGACCAAGCGGCACATGAGCGCGGGTCGCCTGCGCTGACGTCAGCCCTCGGGCCGGGTTGCGACCATCGCGGGTCGCTCGCCCAGTGCCGCATACCAGGCGGCAAGCCCGGGGCGCCCGTCCCGCCAGGCCCGCGCCCCGTGGCGCAGGTCGAGATAGCCGAGGGCGCAACCGACCGCGACCTGGCCCATGTCGAACGGTCCCGCAAGATGCGCCAGCCAGCGTCGCTCGAGCGTATCGAGCGCGCGGGCGATCTTGTGCCATTGGCCTTCGACATAGTCCACCATGCGCAACTGCTCGGGTCGCAGGCGCGCCTCGTAGATCATCAGGAGCGCGGCATCGGCGATCCCGTCCCCGGTCGCCTCGAGCGTCAGGGTGTCCCACAGCCGCGGCGCGGCCGGATAGAGCCGCCCGCCCGTCCGGTCATCGAGGAACCGGCAGATGACCCGGCTGTCATAGAGCGCGGGCGCATCGGGGCGGGTCAGGCAGGGGATCTTGCCCAGGGGGTTTTCCGCCAACGGCATGGTCGCGGGGTCGAGCGGCGTCCCCGTGGCCGCTACGATCTCGACTGCGTCGTGCTGCCCGGTCTCGTGCAACACCACCATGACCTTGCGGACATAGGGCGACAGGGGGGAATGGAAGAGCTTCATGGCGCGCGCCTTTTTGCGAGAACGGCCATCATCACACATGGCGGGTCGAGGAGCGTCAAGTCGCGGTCTCGGCGCGCACCCCCTTCACGCGCCGCCCCCGTCACGCCCGCCGCACCCGGACCCGCCCCAACGCCGCGATGTCGAGCGCCACGCCCGGGCCCCGGCGTCCGAGCCGCAGCGTCCGGCTCCACCGCACCGCCCCGTCGGTGCGCAGGCCGTCCGGGCAGCGGTCGGCGCCCAGATCGATCCCCTCGGGCAGATCGTCGAGCGCCGCCTCGCGCAGCGCAGGCCGCGGTGCCCCGGTGCCGCCCCGCCGGGCTGCGATGGCGGCGACGGCTGCGATGGCGCCGATCCGCAGGAGCGTGAGCGCGACGGGCGAAAGGAGGAGGGCGGGCATCGCGGCGATCTCCGGCAAAGGTCCGCCATCAAGATAGGCGTCCGTCGGCTCCGGGGCAATCGCCCGTCAGGCGGGGGGCATGCGCATCAGGGCGGCGAGCGCGGCGTTGCCGGCGCCCTCCACCCCGTCGGCCGCGGAGGCGCGCACCGCATCGGGCTTGTTCTGGTTGAGCTTCCACGTGCCCTCGACCCCCGTGAGGTCCAGCCGGACCGGCACGATCATCCGCTCCATCCGGTCCATCACACCCGCCCCCATCTTGCCATGGGTCCACGGGCGCTTGGGCAGCAGCCGCGCCTCGAACGCGGCCGAGAGACGCTCGAGATGCGGGCGCAGCTCGTCCTCGGGCCGCCGGCCGAGCATGCCGCGCAGATGGACCGCGACGTAGTTCCAGGTCGGAACCTGGTCCGCGGCCCCGTACCAATCGGGCGAGACATACCCCTCGGGGCCCGACACGGCCAGAAGCGCGGGCACCGGCCCCCCCAGGGCCCGCAGGATCGGGTTGGAGCGCGCGAGATGGGTGCACACCGCCTCGCCCTCGACGACGAAGGGCACATGGGCCGCGAGGGGCCCTCCCTCGCCATTGATGGACAGGACCCCGAAGCCCCGCGCGGCGGCAAACCGCAGGTTTAGATCGGTGGGGGCGGCACGGAAGGCGGGGTTGGGGTGCATGGGACGGGACCGCTATGGGGCGTGACCCAGGCTGGATCGCATGACAGCCGCGGCACGGCAAGGGGCACGGGACCAGGACCGCACCCGCCCCAACCGCATGTGCACCGGTCCGTGCGGCCGCCTGCGGCCCTGCACCGCGGCGAGCGGCGATCCACGCTCGCCCTCGGTGCGGGTTGTGCCGCCAACCGAACGGCACCCATGCCTTGCTCTCACGCAAGGGTGATTGGAGCGTGCGGTCCGGGGCGCCGACCATGGGGCATCATCGGCCAGCGTGGAAGGACATCCCATGAACCGACGCGATCTGATCCGACTGGCAGGCGCCGCAAGCGTCACGCTCGTGGCGCCGCCCGCCGTCTTCGCCCATCACGGCTGGGCCTGGGTCGAGGATGAGACTTTCAGCCTCGCAGGGACCGTGACCGAGGCGCGCCTGGGCAACCCCCACGGGCTCCTGACCCTTGCCGCCGACGGCGGCGAGACCTGGACCGTCGAGGTCGGCCAGCCCTGGCGCAACGCGCGGGCGGGGCTGACCGATGCGATGCTCGCCCCGGGCGCGGCACTGGTGGCGGAGGGGCACCGCTCGGCCGATCCCGCCGAGCGGCGGATGAAGGCGGAGCGGATCGTGATTGCGGGCACGGTCCACGACCTCTACCCCGACCGGAGCTGAGGTGGAGCTTCTCGGGGCCATCGAGGCCCTGGGACCCGTTGCCGCCCTGCGCGCCTCGCGCTGGGGCTATGCCGGGATCAGCGCCGCGCATATCGGGGGGCTCGCCCTGCTCATCGGGGCGATCCTGCCGCTCGACCTGCGCCTTCTCGGGGCGTGGCCCGCCATGCGGCTGGATGCGCTGGAGCAGGTGCTCCGACCGGTGGCCGGTACGGGGCTGATCCTCACCCTCGCCACCGGGGCCATGCTCTTTGCCGTGCGCGCCACGACCTACGCGGGCCTGCCGCTCTTCCAGCTCAAGATGGCGCTGGTGGCGGCGGGCGTCCTGAACGCGCTCCTGCTTCTCGGGACGCCGCTGGCGCGGCTGTCGCGGACGCGGGCCCGGATCACGGGGATCGCGTCGCTGCTCGTCTGGCCCGCGGTCCTGGTGGCGGGGCGGTTCATCGCGTTTCTCTGACGCAAACCCCGGTTCCCGTGCCGTCATCGCGTCTTGAATGCGTCGCGAAAGACGCCGATAAGGGGCTGCAACCATCCGTTGACGGAGTTGCGACCCCATGCCCCTGTCCCCCTGGCCCGCGTCTGCCCGCGTCTGCCCGCCGCCTGATCGCCGTCGCGGCGGGGCGGGCACCGGCGGACATGGTGATCCGGGGCGGGGTCTGGGTGAACGTGCAGAGCCGCGAGGCGATCCCCGCCACCGACCTTGCCATCGCCGACGGCCGGTTTGCCTATTGCGGGCCGGACGCAGGGCCGATGATCGGGCCGCAGACGCGGGTCATCGAGGCGCAGGGGCGCTTCATGGTCCCCGGCCTCTGCGACGGGCATCTGCATGTGGAATCGGGCATGCTGACCGTGGGCGAGTTCGTCCGCGCCGTCCTGCCCCATGGCACCACGACGCTCTTCATCGACCCGCACGAGGTGGCGAACGTGCTGGGCCTGCCCGGCGTGCGACTGATGCATGACGAGGCGCAGGTCCAGCCCGCGAGCGTCTACGTGCAGATGCCGTCCTGCGCCCCTTCAGCCCCGGGGTTGGAGACCACGGGGGCCGAGATCACGCCCGACGACGTGGCCGAGGCGATGGTCTGGCCCGGGATCATCGGCCTCGGCGAGATGATGAACTTTCCCGGCGTGATCGCGGGCGATGCGAAGATGCTGGCCGAGATCGCGGCGACGCAAGCCGCGGGCAAGACCGTGGGCGGGCACTATGCCTCGCCCGATCTGGGCCACCCTTTCCACGCCTATGCCGCGGGCGGTCCCGCCGACGATCACGAGGGCACGCGGGAGGTCGATGCGATCGCCCGGGTCCGCCAGGGGATGCGCGCGATGCTGCGCCTCGGCTCTGCCTGGTACGACGTGGAGCGCCAGATCACGGCGGTGACCGAGCGGGGGCTCGACCCGCGCAACTTCATCCTCTGCACCGATGACTGCCACTCGGGTACCCTGGTGCACGAGGGGCACATGAACCGCGTGGTCCGCCATGCCATCGCCTGCGGGCTCGACCCGATCGTGGCGCTCCAGATGGCGACCATCAACACCGCGACCCATTTCGGGCTGGAGCGCGAACTGGGCTCGATCGCGCCGGGGCGGCGGGCGGACGTGATCCTGACCTCGGACCTGCGCGCGCTGCCGATCGAGATGGTGATTGCGCAGGGGGTCGTGGTCGCCGAGAGCGGGCGCATTCTCGCCGCCCGTGTCCCCTTTGCCTGGCCAGCCTCGGCGCGCGCGACCGTTCGGCTCGCCCGGCCGCTGGTGCCGGGCGACTTCGCCGTGCCCGCGACAGGCGCGTCCGTCCGCGTGCGCGTGATCGGCGTCGTGGAGAACCAGGCCCCGACCGAGGCGCGGGAGGCGGTGCTGCCGGTGGCGGGGGGCGAGGTGCAGATCGCAGGCGATGTCGCGCGCGTCGCGCTGGTGGAGCGGCACCGCGGCACCGGCGGGGTCACGAATGCCTTCGTCGCGGGCTTCGGCTACGGCCCGGGCTGCGCCGTCGGCTCGACCGTCGCCCATGACAGCCACCAGATGATCGTGGTGGGGACGTCCGAGGCCGACATGGCGGCCGCCGCCAACCGGCTGGCCGAGGTCGGGGGCGGTGTCACCGTGTGGCGCGACGGGGCAGAGATCGCCCTCGTCCGCCTTCCGCTCGCGGGGCTCATGTCCGACGCCCCGGCGGAGGAAGTCGCGCGCGACACCGCCGCCATGGTCGCGGCCATGCGGGCCTGCGGCTGCACG
>JANNOT010000336.1:0-6995 GCA_031399375.1 Paraoceanicella sp. | reverse complement strand
CAGGTGGCGCTTGGCGATCTCGATCTTCTCGTCCTCGGTATACCCCGCGATCGGGATCACCTCCATGCGGTCGAGCAGCGGGCGCGGCAGGTTGTAGGTGTTGGCAGTGGTGAAGAAGAGCACGTTCGAAAGATCGTATTCTACCTCGAGATAGTGGTCCATGAACGTCGAGTTCTGCTCGGGGTCGAGCACCTCGAGCATGGCGGACGCGGGGTCGCCCCGGAAGTCCTGGCCCATCTTGTCGATCTCGTCGAGCAGGATGAGCGGGTTCGTGGTCTTGGCCTTCTTCATCGACTGGATGATCTTGCCGGGCATCGAGCCGATATAGGTCCGGCGGTGACCGCGGATCTCAGCCTCGTCCCGGACACCGCCCAGGCTGATGCGGATGAATTCGCGGCCCGTGGCCTTGGCCACCGACTTGCCGAGCGAGGTCTTGCCCACGCCGGGGGGGCCGACGAGGCAGATGATCGGCCCCTTGAGCTTGTCGGACCGGCTCTGGACGGCCAGGAACTCCACGATGCGCTCCTTGACCTTGTCGAGCCCGTAATGATCGTCGTCGAGGATCTTCTCGGCCCGGCGCAGGTCCTTCTTCACCCGGGACTTCACGCCCCAGGGGATCGACAGCATCCAGTCGAGATAGTTCCGCACGACGGTCGCCTCGGCCGACATCGGGCTCATCTGGCGCAGCTTCTTCAGCTCGGCCAGCGCCTTTTCGCGCGCCTCCTTGGAAAACTTGGTCTTGCCGATGCGGTCCTCGTACTCGGTCGCATCGTCGCGACCCTCGTCGCCATCGCCAAGCTCGCGCTGGATCGCCTTCATCTGCTCGTTGAGGTAGTATTCGCGCTGCGTCTTCTCCATCTGGGTCTTGACGCGGCTTTTGATCTTCTTCTCGACCTGCAGGACCGACATCTCGCCCTGCATCAGGCCATAGATCCGTTCCAGCCGGTCACCGACATCGAATACCTCGAGCAGCGTCTGCTTTTCGTCGATCCGCACGCCCAGATGGCCCGCGACGGTATCCGCGAGCTTTGCCGCATCGGTGATCTCGCCCACCGCGCCCACGCTCTCGTCGGGTACGTTCTTGTTGAGCTTGGCGTATTTCTCGAACTCGGTCGTGATCGTCCGGGTCAGCGCCTTGATCTGCGCCTCGTCATTGCGCGTCTCGGGCACGAGGTCGGCAACCGCCTCGAAATAATGCGGATTGTTCACGAAGCGCTGGATGCGCACCCGCGCCCGCCCCTCGACCAGCACCTTCACGGTCCCATCGGGCAGCTTGAGCAGCTGGAGCACGTTGGCCAGCACGCCGACGGTGAAGATGTCCTTGGCGTCCGGCTCGTCGATCGAGGGATCCTTCTGGCTGGCCAGCAGGATCTGCTTGTTGTCCTTCATCACGTCCTCGAGTGCCCGCACCGATTTCTCGCGCCCGACGAAGAGCGGAACAACCATATGGGGAAACACGACAATATCGCGGAGCGGCAGGACAGGATAGGACGGGGTTGCACTGCTCATGCTGACATTCCTTTCTGCAAGGCACCCGGTCCCGGATCATCCAGCAACACAGGTGCCCCCAAACGTCGTAGGTGCCATGTGTGCCGACGCAGCGACGAGTTCAAGCCTTGGCCCCAGCCTGCGCCGCGGGCCCGGCAGGTGCAAGCGCACATGGGTTAACCGGGCGGAATGTCGCCCGCGTCCCGTTCGCCTGCGAACGCCGCGGCAAAGGCGGCGAGCCGCCCGCCCACGATGGCGTCCCGCAGGCCCTGCATGAGCGTCTGGTAATAGTGCAGGTTGTGCCAGGTCAGCAGCATCGCCGACAGGATCTCGCCCGCCTTGAACAGATGGTGGAGATAGGCGCGGCTGTAGCCCCGGCAGGCGGGACAGGCGCAGGCCTCGTCCAGCGGCCGGTCGTCGTCGGCGTGGCGGGCGTTCTTGATGTTGACGGCACCCCTGCGGGTCAGCGCCTGGCCCGTCCGCCCCGACCGGCTCGGCAGGACGCAGTCGAACATGTCGATGCCCCGCATCACCGCGCCCACGATGTCGTCGGGCTTGCCCACCCCCATCAGGTAGCGCGGGCGGTCGGCGGGAAGCTGGCCGGGGGCATAATCGAGCACGCCGAACATCGCCGCCTGCCCCTCGCCCACGGCGAGGCCGCCGACCGCGTAGCCGTCAAAGCCGATCCGGGTCAGGGCCGCGGCGCTTTCCGCGCGCAGGTCGGGATAGACGCTGCCCTGCTGGATGCCGAAGAGCGCGTGGCCCGGCCGGTCGCCGAAGGCGTCGCGCGAGCGCTGCGCCCACCGCATGGAAAGCTGCATTGAGGTCTCCGCCACCTCATGCGTCGCCGGGTGCGGCGTGCATTCGTCAAAGCTCATCACGATGTCCGAGCCGAGCAGGCGCTGGATCTCCATCGAGCTCTCGGGGCTCAGCATGTGCTCGGACCCGTCCACATGGGATTTGAAGCGCACCCCCTCCTCGCTCATCCGGCGCAGGCCGGCGAGGCTCATGACCTGGAACCCGCCCGAATCCGTCAGGATCGGCCGGTCCCAGTTCATGAACCGGTGCAGGCCACCGAGCCGCGCCACCCGCTCGGCCCCCGGGCGCAGCATCAGGTGGTAGGTGTTGCCCAGAAGGATATCCGCCCCTGTTTCCCGCACGCTTTCCGGGCGCATCGCCTTGACCGTGGCTGCGGTGCCCACGGGCATGAAGGCGGGGGTGCGGATCGCCCCGCGCGGGGTCTCGATCACCCCGGTCCGGGCGGCGCCGTTGGTGGCGTGAAGGTGGAAGCGGAACATGGCGGACGCTCTCTGGACGCGGGGGAACGCATTCCTTATATGATTGGTCGGGAAAGCCAACCCGGAGGCGCGCGATGGATGGTACCGAACAGATCGAGGGCGACCCGCTGATCCGCCCCTCCTCCACCGACCATCCGCTCTACGAGCCGGTGGTCGCGGCGCTGCGGACCGTCCATGACCCCGAGATCCCGGTCAACATCTACGACCTCGGGCTCGTCTACACCGTCGAGATCGATGCGGAGGGGAACGTGGCCATCGCCATGACCCTGACCGCGCCGGGATGCCCCGTCGCAGGCGAAATGCCCGGCTGGGTCGCGGACGCGGTCGAGCCCCTGCCCGGCGTCAAGACCGTGAATGTCGAGCTGGTTTGGGAACCGCCCTGGGGCATGGACAAGCTCTCGGACGAGGCGCGGCTGGAACTCGGCTTCATGTGACCGCTCTTGCGGCCCGCGGCCGCGGCCCCTAGTTTCGGTACACCGTCACCCGAAAGGCGCGCAGATGTTCGGCATTCCCGGCAAACCCCCCGTCACTCTCACCCCGGCTGCCGTGCGCCAGATCGAGCGGCTGATGGCGAAGGGCACCTTCGGCCTGAAGATCGGGCTGAAGAAGGGCGGCTGCGCGGGCATGGAATACACCATGGATTACGTCGACGCCCCTGCCCCGGCCGACGAGGTCGTGGAGCAGGACGGCGCCCGCGTGCTGATCGCCCCCATGGCGCAGATGTTCCTGTTCGGGACCGAGATCGACTACCGCGCCTCGCTGCTTGAAAGCGGCTTCGTCTTCAACAATCCCAACGTGGCCGAGGCGTGCGGCTGCGGCGAATCGATCAAGTTCGCCGAACCCGCCCGCGGCTGATGGCCGGCGCGAGCGCGGGCCTGCGGGCGCAGCTCGACGAGATGTTCGGGCACCTGTCGCCCCTGTCCTTTCGCAACATGTTCGGGGGCACCGGCGTCTATTCCCATGGCCGGATGTTCGCGCTGGTTGCCGATGAGGCGGTCTACCTCAAGACCGACCCCACGCTCGCCGCAGAGCTGGAGGCGGCCGGGTCATCGCCCTTCACCTACATGGCGCGCGACCGGGCGGTGACGATGGGCTACTGGCGCCTGCCCGATGCGGCGTTCGATGATCCCGATCTGGCCGCGGACTGGGCGCAACGGGCGCTGGACATCGCGACGGGATAGGGGTCATGCGCAAGCTGGTGGCGGGAAACTGGAAGATGAACGGCCTGCGCGCGGACCTCGCCGAGATCGCGGCGCTGCGCGCAGCCCATCCCGCCCCCGGATGCGACGTGCTCGTCTGTCCCCCCGCGACGCTGATCGCCGCAATGGCTGCGACCGGGATCCCGACGGGCGGTCAGGACTGCCATCCCCGCGTGTCGGGCGCCCATACCGGTGACATTTCGGCGGCCATGCTGCGCGATGCCGGGGCGGTCGCGGTCATCCTCGGTCACTCGGAGCGCCGGTCGGACCATGGCGAGCGCTCGGCCCTCGTCGCACAGAAGGCGCAGGCGGCGGTCACCGCCGGGCTCTGGACGATCATCTGCGTGGGCGAGACGGAGGCGGACCGCGACGCGGACCGCACGCTCGACATCGTCGGGGCGCAGCTTTCGGCGTCGGTGCCAGAGGGGTTCGATCCCGCACGGCTCACCGTCGCCTACGAGCCGGTCTGGGCGATCGGCACCGGGCGAACCCCGACCCTGGCCGAAATTGCCACGGTCCACGCCGCCCTGCGCGCCGCGCTCGTCGCCCGCTTCGGCCCCCCGGGTGCCGTCGTGCGGATCCTCTATGGCGGGTCGGTGAAACCGTCCAACGCCGCCGAAATCTTTCGCGTGCCGGACGTGAACGGTGCCCTGGTCGGCGGCGCTGCGCTGAAGGCCGCCGATTTCGGCGCGATCATCGCGGCTGCGGGCTGAACCGGCCCGGCCCACGGCAAAAAGCGGGCGCGATCCTGCGCGCGCCGCCCCTCACGCCGACACGGGGGCGATCGCCGGGGCGGCGGGCACCGTCGCTGCGACCTGAGGCTTTCGCGCGACGCGGGGTAGCGCTATATGCGCCCCATGTTCGACCAGCGCCCCAGCAATGCCCCCGCCCTGCCGCCCGAGATCGCGCGGCGCCGGACCTTCGCCATCATCTCGCATCCCGACGCGGGCAAGACCACGCTGACGGAAAAGTTCCTGCTCTACGGGGGCGCGATCCAGATGGCGGGCCAGGTCCGGGCCAAGGGCGAGGCGCGGCGGACGCGGTCGGACTACATGAAGCTCGAGCAGGAGCGGGGCATCTCCGTCTCCGCCTCGGCCATGAGCTTCGAGTTCGGCGGCTACTGGTTCAACCTGGTGGACACGCCCGGCCACAGCGATTTTTCCGAGGACACCTACCGGACCCTGACCGCGGTGGACGCGGCCGTCATGGTGATCGACGGGGCCAAGGGGGTGGAGAGCCAGACCCGCAAGCTCTTCGAGGTCTGCCGCCTGCGCGACCTGCCCATCCTGACGTTCTGCAACAAGATGGACCGCGAAAGCCGCGACACCTTCGACATCATCGACGAGATCCAGCAGGCGCTGGCCATCGATGTCACCCCCGCCTCCTGGCCCATCGGGATGGGGCGCGACTTTCTCGGCGCCTACGACATGCTCCATGACCGGCTGGAGCTGATGGACCGGGCCGAGCGCAACGTGAAGGCGACCACGATCGCCCTGAACGGGCTGGACGATCCGCGGATGGCCGACCACATCCCGGCCGACCGACTCAAGACCCTGCGCGACGAGGTGGAGGTGGCGCGCGACCTTCTGCCCAGGTTCGACCGCAACGCATTCCTCGCGGGCAACCTCACGCCCATCTGGTTCGGCTCGGCCATCAATTCCTTCGGGGTGAGGGAGCTGATGCAGGGCATCGGCCTCCACGGCCCCGCCCCCCAGGTCCGCCCCGCGACGCCACGGCAGGTCTCGGCCGACGAGCCCAAGGTGTCGGGCTTCGTCTTCAAGGTGCAGGCCAACATGGACCCCAAGCACCGCGACCGGGTCGCTTTCCTGCGCCTCTGCTCGGGCCATTTCCTGCGGGGGATGAAGCTGCACCATGTCCGGTCGGGCAAGCCCATGGCGGTGTCGAACCCGGTGATGTTCCTGGCCAGCGAGCGCGAGGTGACCGAGGATGCCTGGGCCGGCGACATCATCGGGATCCCCAACCACGGGCAGCTTCGGATCGGCGACGCGCTGACCGAGGGCGAGGACCTGCGCTTCACCGGCATCCCGTCCTTCGCCCCCGAGCTCCTGCAGTCCATCCGCGTGACCGACCCGATGAAGGCAAAGCATCTCGACAAGGCCCTGACCCAGTTCGCCGAGGAGGGGGCCGCGAAGCTCTTCAAGCCCATGATCGGCTCCGGCTGGATCGTGGGCGTGGTCGGCGCGCTGCAGTTCGACGTGCTGGCGAGCCGGATCGACACGGAATACGGCCTGCCGGTGCGCTTCGAGCCCACCCAGTTCACCTCCGCCCGCTGGATCGCGGGGCCGAAGGACACGCTCGAGGCGTTCATGAAGGTCAACAAGGGCCATATGGCCGAGGATCACGACGGCGCACCCGTCTACCTCACCCGCCTGCAATGGGACATCGACCGGGTCGGCCGCGATTTTCCCGGCCTGACGCTGACGGCGACCAAGGAGATGCTCGTCTGACGGTCAAACGAGTGTCATGGGTTCGGGTTACAGAGTAACCTGACAGATCGTTGCCGGAGAGACCCATGCACGCCGTGACCCTTGCCGTTCTCGCCGCCCTCACCCTCGCCGCGCCGGTGCGGGCCCAGACGGTCGCCGCACCCGGGGCGCCGGGCCATGGCACCCATGCGGACGGCGAGACCGGTGAGGTGACTGTCAGCGACGGCGTCGAGATCCACCATCCCTCGGCTGCCGAGACCGACGGCCGGACCGCGCGGGTGTTTTTGCGGGTGCACAACACCCGGCCCACCCCAGTCCTGCTGACCGGCGCCACGACCGCGGCCGCGGCCTCCGTGGGCGTCCGGGGCGTGGGGTTCGGCGAAGAGGCGGGGGGGGGCGGTCCGCTCGGCGAGATCGAGATCGCCGCGGGCAGCACGTTCCGCCTCGACGAGGACGGTGTGTTCCTGCATCTTGACGACCTGACCGGGCCGCTCGTGCCCGGCGCCGCCTTCGAGCTCGCAATCACCTTCGAGGGGCTCGCACCGATCGCGGTCAAGGTGGGG
>JANNOT010000326.1:0-10839 GCA_031399375.1 Paraoceanicella sp. | reverse complement strand
CCCCGCTGCTTCTCGCGCCCCTAGGGCTGCCCGCGCTGGCCGCGCTGGTCGGGGGTCCCGCCCTCGACATCGCGGCATTCGGCCTGCGGGTGTTCGCCATCGTCGGGACCGCAGCACTCCTTGCTGCGCTGCTCCTCGTCCTGCGGCGCTGGACGGCGCCGCTTCTGCCGTCGCCGCGGGCGGCGGCGGGGGTCAGCGTGATCGGGCTCTTCGCCCTGTCGCTTTTTGCGGCCGATGCCGCGCGGGACGCGGCGCTGGCGCAGCCGGAGGTGTTCCCGGCCTATCTTGCGCTCGCGTTCGGGATCTCGGCGCTGCTCTGGGGGATCGGGGCGCTGCCCTTCGCGGGGCTCGGGGCGGCGCAGGCCCTGACTGTCGGTCTCACCTTTGGCGTGCGCAACCAGTCGCTCGCCTGGGCTTCGGTCGGGACGCTGTTGCCCGCGACGGCCGAGATCTATCTGATCGCGAGCGTGATACCCTCGGTCACCCTGCCGCTCCTGGTGCGCATGGGATCGGGCCTCGTGGCGGCGTGGCGCGGCAGACGCCAGAGGCACGCGGGCGAGGCGATGGCTGTCTTGGCCCGGACATTGGACGAAACGGACGGTCGGCTGAGCGCACCCGGGCGCCTCGCCGGTGCGGATGCGACGGGCCGCCCCCCGACGATCGCGATTCTGAAGCCGGTGCTGCACGTGGGCCTGCCGGGCGGTGCAGATCCGGACCTGCACCCCGATCGTCACGGAGCCGCGCCGGGCCTGCGGCTTGCCGGGGATCTGCTGGCCGATGCGCTGGCCACCGAACTCACGCGGCGCACCGATCTTCTGGTCATCGCGCGCCAGCCCGCGCCCGCGGACGACCCGTGCACCGTGGCCGCGGATGTCGGTGCAGACTTCATCGTGGCCTCCAGCCTCGCCCGGGTGCGCGGAATGGTGCGGGCGCAGGTGGTACTGGTGGACGGGCAGTCGGGGTGCCAGCTCTGGGCCGAACGCTACGACCGGCCTGCGATGGCGGCCGACGCGCTCGACGATGTGGCGGTTGCAGCGGCCAACGCCCTCGGCGGATGGAGCGGGGCGGTCCTCTGCGCCGCGCAACGCCGCGCGCAGCGGCGGCAGGGTACATTGTCGGGCCATGACCATTACGCGCTCGCGGTCGAACACGAGGCGAGCCTGACCCTGCCCGCGATGACCGCCGCCCTCGACCATTGTGCGGCGGCGCAGCGCCTGGTGCCGGAGTTTGCCAGGGCGCATCTGCTGATGCATGTGCTGCTCGCGAACGGCCCGGGGGTGTTCGGGCGCGATATGGCGGCAGAGATGCGGGCACGCGGCGCGCGCAGCCTCGCGACGGCGTTCGCGCTCGACGACCGCGATCCGATGACGCTGGCCGAAATGGCGCGGATGCTCTCGCTTGCCGGTGACGGGGCGCGTGCCCGCGCGGCGCTCGACCGGGCGATCGAGCTTGGCCGGGGCGATGGCGAGGCAATGGCGCTCTGCGCCATGTACGCCGCGACGATCGACGAGACGGCGGTCCGCGCCCGCGCCTGTCTCGACCGGTCCGAGGCGCTCTGCCCGCGGATCGGCGACTGGCGGCGGTTCGTCGAGGCGCGGGTCGCGTTCTTCTCCGGGGACTATGCGGCCTGTCTCGCCGTGGTCGGCGAGGACCCCGCCCTTCTCCCCCTCGCGGCGCTGCGCCCGCTGACGCTCGCCATGTTGGGGCGGGCCGAGGCGCAGGCGGCCCATGGGCGGCTGACCGCGCGCTACCCTGCCTTCGACTACGCCCGCTACGGCAGCGAACGCCCGATGACCTCACCCGTCGCCCGCGCCCGCTGGCGGCTCGCGCTGCGCAGGCTCGACGCGCTCGGCGCGGGTCCGGTGCGGCGGCGGGGATAGGGCCGGGTCACGCCCCTGCGACGGGGGTCCATGTCACGTCCTCGATCCGTGCCGCCCCGGTCGCCAGCATCACCAGCCGGTCGAACCCCAGCGCGATGCCGCAGGCCTGGGGCATGAGGGCGAGGGCCGCGAGGAAATCCTCGTCGAGCGGATAGCGTTCGCCATAGACGCGCGCCTTCTCGTCCATCTCGGCGCAAAAGCGCCGGCGCTGCTCGGTGGGATCGGTCAGCTCGCCAAAGCCGTTCGCAAGCTCGACCCCGCAGGCGTAAAGCTCGAACCGCTCCGCCACCCGGGGATCGTCGCGGGTCGGGCGGGCCAGCGCCGCCTCGGCCACGGGATAGCGGTCGAGAATCGTCATCCGCCCCAGGCCGAGCGCGGGTTCCACGCGGGCGACCAGAACGCGCGACAGCATGTCCGACCAGCCATCATCGTCCGCCGTGCGCAGCCCGACCCCGGCAAGGGCGTCGCGCATCGCATCTGCATCGGGCGTCCCGTCCGGGTCGAGCGTGGCCAGCAGATCGACGCCCGCGTGGCGCGCGCAGGCTTCGGCCAGGCTCAGCCGCTCGGGCGGCGCGAAGGGATCGCAGGTCTTCCCCCGGTGCTCCAGCCGCACCGCCCCGACCGCTTCGGCGGCCAGCGCCACGATGGCCGCGCAGTCGGCCATCAGCGTGTCGTAGGGCACCCCCGCCCGATACCATTCGAGCATGGTGAACTCCGGCGCGTGGCGGGCGCCCTGTTCGCGGTTCCGCCAGACCCGGGCGAAGGCGACGATGCGCGGCTCGCCCGCCGCCAGCAGCTTCTTCATCGCAAACTCGGGCGAGGTGTGGAGGAACATCCGCCGGATCGCCCCGTCAGCGCCGATCGCATCGGTGGCAAAGGCGTGCAGATGCGCCTCGTTGCCCGGGCTGACCTGGAGACAGGCGGGCTCGACCTCCACGAACCCCTCCGTCGCGAACCAGCCCCGCAACGCGTCGCGGATCCGGTTGCGCGCGATCAGCCGCGGCCTGCGGTCGGCATGACGGGCCGGGAACCACCAGGGCGTGGGGCCTGCGGGCGCGGGGTCTGCGGTTGTGGGCTCCGGGGGCGTCTCTGGCACGGTCGGCGCGGCTTTCGGCTGGAGAATTCGGCGAAGTCGCGCTAGATGCGCGGGCGAGAAACGCGGATCGCTATCGCCCGCGCCGCATCCTGACAAGGAAGACGTCCGTGAAAGTCATCGCCTCCACCCTGCGCAAGGGCAATGTCGTCGATCTCGAGGGCAGGCTCTATGTCGTGCTGACCGCCCAGAACTTCCACCCCGGCAAGGGCACGCCGGTGACCCAGGTGGACATGCGCCGGATCTCGGACGGGGTGAAGGTATCCGAGCGCTGGCGCACCACAGAGCAGGTCGAGCGCGCGAATGTGGACGAGCGCGAGTACGACTTCCTCTACGAGGACGGCGAGGGGTTCCATTTCATGGAGCCCGAGACCTTCGAGCAGATCACCGTGGGCGAGGATGTGATCGGCGACCAGAAGGTGTTCCTGGTCGAGGGGGTCCGCGTCTACCTCAAGACCCATGAGGGCATCGCCATCGCCATCGAGCTGCCGCAGCGCGCGACGGTCGAAATCGCCGAGACCGAGCCGGTGGTCAAGGGGCAGACCGCCTCGTCCTCCTACAAGCCCGCGATCCTGACCAACGGGCTGCGGGTTCTGGTGCCCCCCCATATCGGGGCGGGGACGCGGATCATCATCTCGACCGATGATTATTCCTATGTCGAGCGTGCCAAGGACTGAGGGCGCGCCATGGCGGATCCGCGGACCGAGGTGCTGGGGCGGTGCTACACCTCCGTCGTCCATGACGCGCTTCGCGCCATGGGCCTGCGCAACTTCACCCTGCCGCCGCGGATCCGCCCGCTCGATCCCGCCCGGGTCCTGACCGGCCCCGTCTTCACCGTCGAGGGGCGGCTGGACGAGACGGCCGATCCCCATGCGACGCTGCTCGCCTGGACCGGGCTCCTGTCCGCCGCGCGCCCGGGGCATGTGTGGTGTGCGCAGCCCCACAACCAGATCGTGGCGCAGATGGGCGAGCTTTCCGCCGAGACCCTGCAGGCCAAGGGGGTGCTGGGCTGCGTCGTGGATGGCGGGGTGCGCGACACGGGGTTCATCCTTCGGCTGGGGTTCCCCTGCTGGGGCACGTTCCATACCCCGCGCGACGTGGTCGGCGCCTGGCTGCCCACCGCAACCGATGTACCGATCCAGATCGAGGACGTGCGCATCGCGCCCGGCGACTGGCTGCATGGCGACCGCGACGGCATGGTGCGCATCCCCGCCGACCGGCTTGACGCCGTGATCGTGAACGCAGTCGCGGCGATGGACACCGAAAGCGCGGTCCGCCGCGCCATCCTCGACGGCATGGACCCGCAGGACGCCTACCGACGCTTCGGCAAGTTCTGACGCCGCCCTGGGTCTGCGCGCGGGGTCTGCGCGCGGGGCCAAGGTGCGGGGTGCGGTGAAGACACCGGGCGGAACCGGGCTGTGCGATGCCGTGGGCCGCGGCTGCGACGTTGCAGCCAACGCAACAAAACATTCCAGAATGACCGCCTACCGCCGCTGGGCGCAATGCCTCAGATTGCCGGCATACCCACCCCGCTCAAGGAGCACAGTCCATGTCGCGCATCACCCTCGTCGATCCTGCCGCAGCGTCGCCCGAGGCGACGGCGCTTCTCAACACTGTCCGCCAGGCGTTCGGGGCGACCCCGAACCTGTTCCGGGCGCTCGCCAATGCGCCCGTGGCTCTGGAGGGGTTGCTCGGGTTCCATGTCATCGCAGGCAAGGGGGCTCTGACCCCGGCGACGCGCGAGCGCATCGCCCTGGCCGTGGCGGAGCAGAACGGCTGCGAATATTGCCTCTCGGCCCATAGCGCGCTCGGGCGGGCCGCCGGGCTGAGCCCCGAGGAGATCGCCGCCGCCCGCCGGGGTAGCGCGTCGGATGCAAAGGCCGCGGCGGCCGTTGCCCTGTCGCGGGCCCTGGTGACCGAAATGGGCCGAATTTCGGACGCAGAGTATGCCGCCGCCCGCGCCGTGCTGAGCGAGGAGGAACTGGTGGAGGTGATCGCCCATACCGCGCTCAACATCTTCACCAACATCTTCAACAACGCGACACGCATCCCGGTCGATTTTCCCCGGGTCGCGCTGCTGTCGGCCGCCTGATCGCCTTCGGCCGACGCTCGCCCGAGCGTCGGCCCGTCCTGTCCCAGGGAGCGCCGCCATGACCCACCGTTTTTCAGACCTGATGTTCACGCCCCAGGTGAAGGCTGTGCAGGAGCGCATGGGCTCGCGCGCGGGCTACGCGCGGATCGCGGAGCCGGACTATCCCGCGCGCGACCGCTTCGGCCCTGACGAGCGCGCCTTCATCGCTGCGCGCGACAGCCTCTACATGGCCACCGTCACGGAGACGGGCTGGCCCTATGTCCAGCACCGCGGCGGTCCGGCGGGGTTTCTGAAGGTGCTCGACGACCGCACGCTGGGCTTCGCCGATTACCGCGGCAACCGGCAATACGTGAGTGTCGGCAACCTCGCCACCGATGACCGGGTGTCGATCTTCCTGATGGATTATCCCAACCGGCGACGGCTGAAGATCCTCGGCCATGCCCGCCTGACCGAGGACCCCGCCCTGCTTGCGTCCCTGTCCGAGGGGGGGGCGGGCGCAAAGGTGGAGCGGGGGATGGTGATCGCGCTCGAGGGGTTCGACTGGAACTGCCCCCAGCACATCACCCCCCGCTTCACCCAGGCCGAGCTTGCCCCGCTGCTCGACCGCCTGGCAGCGGTCGAGGCGGAGCGCGACGCCCTCGCCGCCCGTTTGGCAGCAGCGGCGCTGCCGGCATGACCGACGCTGCCCGTCTGGCGGTAGCGGCGCCGCCGACATGACCGATACCGGGGGTCCGCCCGACCAGCCCCAGCCAGGGTCGTCCGGTGCGTGCCCGCGCCGGTGACGTCGCGGGCCGGTCCACCCGATTGTAGGATTTCAGTGCCGCAGGAACGCGAGCAGATCGGCGTTCAGGCGGTCCTTGTGCGTGTCGGTCAGGCCGTGGGGCGCCCCGTCATAGACCCTGAAGTCCGCGTGCGGCAGCAGGGTGGCCGCCGCGCGCCCGCCCACATCGATCGGCACGATCTGGTCGTCCTGGCCGTGCACGATCAGCGTGGGGCGGTCGAACTTCACCAGATCGGCGCGAAAATCGGTCGCCGAGAACGCGGCGATGCTGTCATGGGCGTTCTTGTGCCCCGCGAGCATCCCGGCGAGGCAGAAGGCGTCCGCCATCCCCTGGCTGACCGCCGCGCCCGGGCGGTTGAAGCCGAAGAAGGGACCCGTGGCGATGTCGCGGTAAAGCTGCGCGCGGTCGGCGAGCGATCCGGCCCGCAGCGCGTCGAACACGGCGACCGGCACCCCGCCCGGATTGTCATCGGTCCTCAGCATGAACGGCGTGACCGCCGAGACGAGCCCGAGCTTCGCGATCCGTCCTGTCCCGTGCCGCCCGACATAGCGCGCGACCTCGCCCCCGCCGGTCGAGAAGCCGATCAGCGCCGCGTCGCGCAGATCAAGCGCCGCGATCACCTCGGCGAGATCGTCGGCGTAATGGTCCATGTCGTTCCCGTCCCAGGGCTGGGAGGACCGGCCATGGCCGCGGCGGTCATGGGCGATCACCCGGAACCCGTTCGAGGCGAGGTGGAAGGCCTGCGCCTCCCAGCTGTCGGCATTGAGCGGCCAGCCATGGCTGAGGATGACCGGCTGGCCCGCGCCCCAGTCCTTGAAGGCGATGCGCACGCCGCCGGTGGTCATAATGCTGTCCATGGGTGTCTCCTGTCCGCAGCGTGACCGGCCATCGCGGCCCAACGCGGCCGATCCCGGTCTGGCGAAGGCATGATATCGCCCGGACACGACAGACCGGTGAAGCCGGGCCGCGCTCCCCCGCCCGGGCGCCCGCGTGGGGTCAGGCCGCCGTGGCGGCGAGAAAGGCGCGCCAGCCGCCATGGGCCGTGATGTCGCGCGCCCCGTCCAGCCCCGCCGCCTCGACCACAAACCCCGTCGTGCTGGTCCCGTCGGCAAGCTGCACGGTGCCAAGGCCGAGCGGGCTCGGGATCCCCGCCAGCAGGTCCCCCACCGCCGCCCGGGGCAGCGCCCAGAGTTCCAGCGCGATCGCGGCCCCCCCGGCCTCGACCCTCAGCAGGCCGGGGCGGAACGGCGGTCCGCCCGCGAGCGCATAGAGCCGGTAGAGCGGCGCCGTGGCCGTGGCAGCCACGAACCGGCCGCCCCGCGTTGTCAGCTCCCGGTTCAGCGGCAGGCCCGACATATGTGCGCCGACGGCGGCGAGCAGGGTCTCGCCCGGCAGCGGCCCGGCGGGGATGGGGACGGGGGGTGCGGCGGGCAGGGCCGCGCCGGTGGCCCCGATGCGCGGCGCGCATGCAGCGTGCAGGGCCGCGGCGATCGCGGCCGCCAGCCCGTCTGCGCCCGCGCGCGCGAGCAGGGTCACCCCCCCGGGCCGCCCGTCCTGGCGCGGTCCAGTCGGCACGGCGATGCCGCAGAGATCGAGCAGGTTCACGAAATTGGTATAGGTGCCGAGTGCCGTGTTCGGCCCGACTGGATCGGCCGCCACCTCGGCCAGCGTCACCATGCGCGGGATCGAGGGGACGCAGAGCGCATCCACCCCCGCCATCGCCGTCTCCGCCACCCGGCGCAGGGCCGCGAGGCGGTAGATGCCGCGGAACGCGTCCGCGGCGCTCATCCCCGCCGACGCGCCCACGATCCGGGCGACCACCGGGTGGATTGCCGCGGGGTTGGCGGTCAGCAGCGGCTCGATCACGGTCAACCGCTCGGCAAGCCACGCCCCCTCGTAGAGCATGCGCGCCACGTCATGGAACGGGGTGAAGTCGAGCGGGACGAGCCGGGCCCCCAGCCCCTCGAGCCGCGCGAGGGCGGCGTCGAAGGCAGCCGCCTGCACGCCATCGCCCAGGAACACCCGCGATGCCGCATCCGGAATGCCGAGCGCAAACGCGGGCGGTGCCGCGGCGAGCGGCGGGACCGCGATCCGCCGGGCATGGGGATCGGCAGGGTCGTAGACCCCCGCGACGCGCAGCACGGCCCAGGCATCCGCGACGGTCCCGGCAAAGACCGACACGGTATCGAGCGTGCGGCACGCGGGCACCACCCCGGTCGAGGAGATCAGCCCCAGCGTCGGCTTCAACCCCACGATATTGTTGAGCGCGGCGGGCACACGTCCGGACCCCGCGGTATCGGTCCCGAGGGCAAAACTGACCAGCCCGCGCGCCACGGCGACTGCGGAGCCGGAGGAGGAGCCGCCCGGCACGAGGGCGGGGTCGAGCGCGTTGCGCGGGACCGGATGGGGCGTGCGCACGCCGACCAGGCCGGTCGCGAACTGATCGAGATTGGTCTTTCCCACCGGGATCGCGCCCGCGCGGCGCAGGGCGGCCACGACCGTCGCGTCGCAGGACGGGGTATAGGCGAACGCGGGGCAGGCGGCCGTGGTGGGCACGCCGCCCAGATCGATGTTGTCCTTGACCGCGAAGGGCAGCCCCCAGAGCGGGCGCCCGACGGGATCGAAGGCACCGAGCGCCGCGGCCTCTGCCGCCACCTCCGCCTCGGGCCGCAGGTGCAGGAAGATGCCCGGGTCGCCCACGGCCGTGATGCGCCGGTAGACCTCGGCAACCATGGCGGCGGGCGACAGACCCGCGGCATAGGCGGCGTGGAGCCGGTCGGCGTCGAGGCCCGGCCCGATCTCGGCCGTCACGACGTGACCTCGTCCACGAACCGTACCGGGCGCGCCCACTGGATCAGGACGACGCAGCCGCCGTCCGACCAGACGGTGTGCCGGCTTCCCTCGGGGTTCACGATCAGCGAGCCTGCAGGATAATCTCCACGCTCGTCGCTCTGCGCGCCCTCCAGCACCAGGATCGTTTCGAGCCCGGTATGGAGGTGGCAGGGCACCCGCGCGCCGGGCGCATAGCGCAGCAGGGCCACCTCCGGCTCGCCGCGCCAGAAGCGGTGGATCTCCACCCCCTCGCGCAGCATCTCGAAATCGACATCCCCCCAGTCCGTGGCGAAAAGGGCGGGGATGTGCAGGTGGTCAGCCATGGAGCGCCTCCGCGATCTGGTCGACGGTCGCGGTCCAGCCGACGATGGCGCCCTGGGCGCGGATCATGTCGAGCGCCGCAGCCTTGAAGGCGGGGAAATAGCTCTCGGTCGCATCCTCGGCCAGGATGCAGTCCAAGCCGCGGTCGTTGGCCTCGCGCATCGTGGTCTGAACGCAGACTTCGGTCGTGACACCGGCGAGCACGAGGCTGCGGATGCCCCGCGCCTCGAGGTGTTGGGACAGGTCGGTGGCGTGGAACGCGCCCTTGCCGGGCTTGTCGATCACGATCTCGCCCGGGACGGGGGCAAGCTCGGGCACGATCTCCGCCCCCGGCTCGCCCGCGATAAGGATCCGCCCCATGGGACCGGGATCGCCGATGCGCAGGGCGGGCGTGCCGCGCAGCCGCTTGGTGGGCGGGCAGTCGGACAGGTCGGGCCGGTGGCATTCGCGGGTGTGGATCACGGTCAGTCCCGCCACCCGGAACGCCGCGATCAGGCGGGCAGTGGCGGGGATGATCGCCTGGAGCAGGGCCACGTCATTGCCCAGTGCCGCGCCGAACCCGCCCGGCTCGACGAAGTCGCGCTGCATGTCGATCACGATAAGTGCGGTGGTCGCGGGCTGGAACATGAAGGGAAAGGGCAGGGCGCCCGGCACGGTGGCCATCAGGCATGCCCGCCCATGTGGTGCCCGATGGCGGCCACGTCCGCCTCGGCAATGGGCCGGTCATAGGCGATCCGCCCCTCGGACATCACGAGGACGCGGTCGGCGAGCTCGAGGATCTCGTCGAGATCCTCGGACATCAGGAGCACGCCCGCCCCGCCGTTGCGGGCGGCGATGATGCGGGTGCGGATTTCGGCCACCGCCGAGAAGTCGAGCCCGAAGCAGGGGTTGGAGATGATGAGCAGGTCCACCTCGCCCGAAAGCTCGCGCGCCAGCACGGCGCGCTGGACATTGCCCCCCGACAATGCGGCGATGGGGGCGTCGAGCGAGGCGGTCTTGACCTTGAACGCGCGCACAAGCTCGGCCGCATGGCGGCGCAGGCTCGCCCCGTTCAGCCAGAAGCGCGTCCGCCCGCCCTCGGCGTCGAAGGTGCGAAAACCGATGTTCTCGGCCACGCTCATGCGCGGTGCGCAGGCGTTCAGGAGCGGCTCCTCGGGCAGATAGCGCACGCAGCGCACCCGCGCTTCGTCGCGCGTGGCGGCGAAACGGTCGGCCTTCACCCGGATCTCGCCCGCGGCGAGCGTCCGCTGTCCCGCAAGAATTTCCATCAGCTCCATCTGCCCGTTGCCCGAGATGCCCGCGATACCCACGATCTCGCCCGCGCGGACCTCGAGCCAGTCGATCGCGATCTGCCTGAGGCCCGAGCGGTCTCGGGCGCGAATCCCTGTCATGCTCAGCACCGGGGCGCCCATGGTGCCCGACGGGGCGGACGCCGCGATGGGCACCTCGCCCCCCACCATCATCGCGGCCATCTCGCCATGGGTCAGATCGGCAACGCGCCCCTGGCCGACCAGCCGCCCGCGGCGCAGGACGGACACCGCATCGGCATAGGCGGTCACCTCGTCTACGGCTATCCCTGCATTTGCAAGAACGGCCAGTACGAAATCGTGCAGGGCCTGCCGGTGGATGCCTTCTCGCGCGGTCGCATGGACGCCACCGAAAAGGAACTGCGCGAGGAACGTGCGGCGATTGAGGAGCTTCTCAAGTAGAGCGGCGTAAGCCGCGATTTTTTCGGGTCGGGACTTATGCCCCTCCTACGGGTTTTGCTCCAGTTCGATGTTGAGGCCTATGGACCGGATTTCCTTCACCAGCACGTTGAAGGATTCCGGCATGCCGGCG
>JANNOT010000306.1:0-8410 GCA_031399375.1 Paraoceanicella sp. | reverse complement strand
GTGGTGAGGGTCTGCGGGGTCGCGCGGGGCTGGCCATGCTCGGCGAGGATCCGGGCCACCCGCTCGTCGGGCATGGCGGCGAGCAGCGCCTTGCCTGCGCCCGACCAGTGCATCTTGACCCGGCCGCCCACCTGGGTGATCGCGCGCATGGTGTGGCGGCTTTCGACCTGGGCCATGCAGATGACCTCGCCCCCCGATTCCACGAAGATGTTGGCCGTCTCGCCCGTCACCTCCATCAGGCGGCGCAGGTAGGGGCGCGCGAGGCCGATCACGTCACGGTTGCGCGCGAAGGCGGACCCGACGGTAAAGGCCGCGACCCCGACCTGCCACATCCCCGCACTGGCGTCGAAGCGCACGAAGCGTTCGCTTTCCAGGGTGGTGAGGATCCGGTGGGCGGTCGAGGGGGCGAGGCCGGAGCGTTCGGCGGTCTCCGACAGGGTCAGTCCATCGCTGGCCGCGGCGAGGGCGCGCAGGATCGCCAGTGCCCGGGTGATCGAGCGCACCTGGCCCGAGCGGACCTCATCCACATCCTGCACCGATTTCATGCGCTTTTTCCCCCCGGAACCGTCTGGATCGCACATAGCGCACCCGACCCGGGCTGCGAGGAAATTTCCGGGCTGCGTCCGCTGCGGGCACGCCGGGCACGCCGAGGGCGCAGCCCCCGACGGCCGGGGCGCTGGCAATGCCGCGCGACCCCGGGGGCCCCTGCCCGCTTGACCTTGCGCCCGCGCAGCGCGCACTCTCTGGCCAGGCACGGGATCGCTGTCCCGGACCGCCGCACCGCCCGACCCGCTATCCGACCCGAGACCCAGTACCACGCACGCGCCCGGGGGGGCGACAGAAGGGCACCGGGCCAACCCGGGCCAGGGGGACCCAGCATGGACATCGCAACGCTGAACGGCATCCGAACGCATTACGCCGATACCGGGCCGCGCGACGGGATACCCGTGGTGTTTGCCAATTCGCTCGGGACCGATTTCCGGGTCTGGGACCGGCTCCTGCCGCTGCTGCCCGACGGGATCCGGGTGATCCGCTACGACAAGCGCGGGCATGGGCTGACCGAATGCCCCGCGGCGCCCTACCAGATGGGCGAGCTTGTCGCCGATGCCGCCGCCCTGATGGACCATCTGGGGTTGAAGGCCGTGCTCTTTGTCGGCCTCTCCATCGGCGGGATGATCGGCCAGGGCCTCGCGGCAGAACGGCCCGATCTGATCCGGGCCCTGGTGCTGATGGACACGGCGGCGAAGATCGGCACCGAGGAAAGCTGGGATCAGCGCATCGAGGCGATCAACCAGGGCGGCATCGGCGCGCTGGAGGAGATGATCCTGACCCGCTGGTTCAGCCGGCGCTTCCGGGCCGAGCGTCAGGACGAGCTTGCGGGCTGGCGCCACATGCTCTGCCGCACGCCCGAGGACGGCTATGTCGGCTGCTGCTATGCGATCCGCGATGCCGATCTGGCCGAGAGCACGTCGCGCCTGCATATCCCCGTGCTCGCCATCGCGGGCGACGAGGATGGCTCGACCCCCCCCGATCTGGTCCGCGAGACCGCTGCGCTCATCCCCGGCAGCCGGTTCGAGATCATCGAGGGCGCGGGGCATCTTCCCTGCGTCGAGCAGCCCGGGATCCTCGCCGACCATATCGGCGGCTTCATGCGCGAGCAGGGGATTGTCTGATCGCCGCACTCTCGGCCGCGCGACGCGGGCCGCCGTGCTGGGCGAGGCGCATGTCGCGCGGACCGAGGCGGCGGCCGATCCGCTCGACGCGCCGTTCCAAGACCTCATCACCGAAGGCGCGTGGGGGGCGGTCTGGTCGCGCGACGGGCTCACGCGGCGCGAACGGTCACTGGTGACCCTCGCCCTGCTCGCCGGTCTGGGCAACTGGGACGAGGTCGCGCTCCACACCCGCGCGACCGCCAATACCGGCGCCACGCCCGAGGAGATCATGGAGGTGATGCTCCACGTCGCCGTCTATGCCGGGGTGCCGCGCGCCAATCACGCCATCAAGGTGGTGAAGGCGACGCTGGCGGAGATGGGCCATGACTGACCGCCCCGGCGACAGCGCACGCGAGCAGATGCCGGGTCGGGGGATCGAGGATCCGCGCGATCCCGGCCGCCCGGCGCCCGTGCCCGATCCCCTGCGCGCCGCCGCGCCCTTCGCCCGCGACCGTGGCTGGCACCCACCGGCGCGGACGCCGCTCTACAAGACCTCCGTTCGGCGCAGCCCGGATGCGGCGCCGATTGCCTTCGCCTCCACGCTCTCCGAACGGACCGGCCCGGTCTTTGGCCACGCCATGCTCGGGCCGCTCGACGGCGACCTGATCCTGAATTTCGCCCGGCCCGGCGAAAGCGCCCTCGGCGAGCGGATCATCGTGCACGGACGGGTGACCGACGAGACGGGCCGTCCGGTCCCCGGCACGCTGGTCGAGGTCTGGCAGGCCAATGCCGGCGGGCGCTACCGCCATGTGAAGGAGGGCTATGTCGCCCCGCTCGACCCCAATTTCGGCGGCTGCGGCCGGGTCATCACCGGGCCGGATGGCGGGTATGCCTTCCGCACCATCCGCCCGGGCCCCTATCCCTGGCCCAACGGGCTGAACGACTGGCGGCCCGCGCATATCCATTTCTCGCTGTTCGGTCCCGCCTTCGCGCAGCGCCTGATCACCCAGATGTATTTCGAGGGCGACCCCCTGATCTGGCTCTGCCCCATCGTCGGCACGATCCCGAGCCGCGCAGGGGTGGAGACGCTGATCGCGACGCTCGACATGGACGCGAGCGTCCCGATGGATGCCCGCGCCTTCCGCTTCGACATCGTGCTGCGCGGGCGCCGCGCCACGCTGTTCGAGAACCGCCGCGAGGGGACCTGATGCCGCGCGAAAGCCCCAGCCAGACCGCGGGCCCCTATGTCCATATCGGCTGCACGCCGAACTTTGCCGGGATCGGTGGGGTCTATCCGACCGATCTGGGCGCGGTGATGGTGACCGAGGCCACGCGGGGCGAGCGCATCGTGATCCGCGGCCGGGTGTTCGACGGCTTCGGGGCCCCCGTGCGCGATGCGCTGGTCGAAATCTGGCAGGCCGATGCCGACGGGCTCTATTCCGGCCCGGAAGAGCCGCGGGGCGTAGCCGACCCCGCCTTTTCCGGATTCGGGCGGAGCGCGGGCGACATGGAGACCGGCGAATTCCTGTTCCGCACGATCCGCCCGGGCATCGTCCCCTTTCCCGACGGCCGCCCCCAGGCGCGCCATGTCAGCATCTGGATCGTGGCGCGGGGGATCAATCTCGGGCTCAACACGCGGATGTATTTCCCCGATGACCCGCTGCTGGCGTCCGACCCGGTCCTGACGCGGCTCGAGCACCAGTCCCGCGTGCCGACCCTGATCGCCGCGGCCACGGCGGCGGGCGAGTATAGCTTCGACATCCATCTGCAGGGGCCGCGGGAAACCGTCTTTTTCGACATCTGACCCCTCGCCCGCGACGTTACGTTTCGGCAAGACTGGCGCGAACGACCGCAAGCGGAGACGACCCATGACCAATCCCTGCATCATCTGCGTGGCGATGACGGGTTCCCTGCCCACCAAGGCGAACAATCCCGCCGTGCCCATCAGCATCGCCGAGCAGGTCGAGAGCACGCAGGAGGCGTTCGAGGCCGGGGCGACCATCGCCCATTGCCATGTGCGCAACGACGACGCGACGCCAAGCGCGGACCCCGAAAAGTTCGCTCGGCTGAAGGAGGGGCTGGAGACCCATTGTCCCGGGATGATCGTGCAGCTCTCGACCGGCGGCCGGTCCGGGGCGGGCAAGACCCGCGGGGGAATGCTGGCGCTGCGGCCCGACATGGCCTCGCTCTCGGTCGGATCGAACAACTTCCCCACGCGCGTCTACGAGAATCCGCCCGATCTGGTGGATTGGCTGGCGGCCGAGATGCTTGTCCATGGTGTGAAGCCAGAGATCGAAGCCTTTGATCTCTCGCATATTCATCAGGCCGTTGCCATGCTGCGCGACGGGCGGCTGCGGGGTCCGCTGCACATCCAGTTCGTCATGGGGGTGAAGAACGCGATGCCCGCGGATCGTGAGACGTTCGAGTTCTACATTCGCACCGTCCAGAGGCTCGCCCCCGATGCGACCTGGTGCGGGGCGGGGATCGGGCCGAACCAGCACGTCCTCAACGACTGGTCCATCGCGCTCGGCGGGCATACCCGCACGGGGATGGAGGATAACGTGCGGCTGGACCGCGACCGGCTCGCGCCGTCGAACGCGGCCCTGGTGCGGCGCGCGGTGGAGCTTTGCGAGCGCCATGGGCGGCCGGTGGCGACCTGGGCGCAGGCGCGCGACATCCTCGGCCTGCCGCTGCGCGCCGCCTGAGCCATGGGCGCGTCCCCCTTCGACAGCGCGCTGCAGCGCGGGCATCTGGGGGATGCGGAGCTTGCGCCGCTCTTCACCGACGCGGCCGAGATCCGCGCGATGTTGCTGGTCGAGGGCGCGCTTGCAACCGTCCAGGGGCGGCTGGGCGTGATCCCGGCCGAGAGCGCCGCCTTCATCGCCGCGGCGGCGCGCGAGGTCGTCATCGACCCCGCCGCCCTCGCCCCAGGCATGGCCGCGGACGGGGTGGTGGTACCCGCACTCGTCACAGCCTTCCGGACCGCGATGCAGGCGCCGCTCCACGCGCCCTTCGTGCACTGGGGGCGCGACGAGCCAGGATATCGCGGACACCGCGCTGGTCCTGCGGCTGCGCCGGGCGGTCGGCATCCTCGGGGCCCGGCTCGATGCGCTGGTGGACCGGCTGGCGGCGCAGGCCGTGGCGCAGCGCGACACGGTGATGGCCGCGCGCACCCGGGGCCAGATTGCCACCCCCACGACGCTCGGCGCAAAGATCGCGGTCTGGACCGCGCCCCTGCTGCGCCACCAGGACCGGCTCGCCGAACTGCGCCCGCGGCTCGAGGTGGTGAGCTTCGCAGGCGCCTCCGGCACGCTCGCCGCCAGCGGGGCGCAGGGGATCGCGACGCTGGAGGGGCTCGGGGCCGAGCTCGGGCTGGGCGTGACCGACATCCCCTGGCACGCCGCGCGGGACGGGCTGGCGGAACTGGCAGGCTGGCTTGCGCTGGTCACCGGCAGCATGGGCAAGATCGGGCTTGATCTCATGCAGCTGTCGCAGAGCGAACTGGGCGAGGTGCGGGCCGGCATCGCGGGCGGGTCATCGACCATGGCGCACAAGGCGAACCCGGTGGGGGCCGAGGTGCTCGTGACCCTCGCCCGGCTGACGGCGCGGCTGAACGGGATCATGACCGACGCGCTCCTCCACGCGCAGGACCGTGACGGGACGGCCTGGGCCCTGGAGGGACACGCCCTGCCCCAGCTCTGCCTCGCCACCGGCGCGGCGCTGCACCATGCGCTGGTCCTGGCCGACACGCTGGCCCCCGATCCGGCGCGGATGGCCGCGACAATGGCGGGGGCCGACGGAATGATGGCCGAGGCGGCGGTCTTCGCCCTCGCCGCCCACATGCCGCGGCCCGAGGCCCAGGCACTGGTCAAGGCCGCCGCCGGGCAGGCGCGCGTGGATGGCCAATCGTTCGCCCAGACGTTACGGACCGTGACCCAGGCACCGGTGGACTGGGACGCGACGTTCGATCCCGCGGCCTATACCGGGGCCGCAGGGATCTTCGTCGATCGGCTGGCCGCCCGGGTCAGGGCGCGCGCGCGCTGAAACGCGCCACGCCGCGGCCATTCCTTACCCGTCGCCGCGCAGGGCGCGCTGTTCGTCCCGCCGGCGCTGCGTCTCGGACCGGCGCAATTGCCAGGACCCCAGGATGACCCCCGTCGCCACCACCGCGATGATAATGGTGCCGAGCGCATTGATGTCGGGGCTGACGCCGAGCCGCACCTTGGAAAAGACCAGCATGGGCAGCGTCGTGGACCCCGGACCCGAGACGAAGGACGAGATCACCAGGTCGTCGAAGCTAAGGGTGAACACCAGCAGCCATCCCGAGATGATCGCGGGCGCGATCACCGGCAGGGTGATCTGGAAGAAGATGCCCGGCTGGCGCCCGCCCAGATCGCGCGCGGCCTCCTCGATGGACTTGTCGAAATCGGTCAGGCGCGCCTGGACGACCACCGCAACGAAGGCGAGCCCGAAGGTTGCGTGGGCAATGATGATGGTCAGCATGCCGCGGCCGGAGGGCCAGCCGATCCAGCCCTCGAGACTGATGAAGAGGAGAAGGAGCGAAAGCCCCGTCACCACCTCGGGCATCACGATCGGGGCCGTGGCCATGCCGGTCAGCAGCAGGCGAAAGCGGAACCGCCCGAAGCGCGACAGGATGTAGCCGATCAGCGTGCCGAGCGCCGTCGCGATGGTGGCCGAGATGACCGCAATCTGAACAGAGATCCATGCGGCCTGCAGGACCGCCTCGTTGGACAGAAGCTCGCCATACCACTGCGTCGACCACCCGCCCCAGACGCTGACGAGCCGACTGCGGTTGAAGCTGTAGATCACCAGGATCAGGAGCGGGATGTAGAGCAGGAAAAACCCGAACGACGCCGCGACGATCAGGAGGACCCGCCCGCGCATGCCCGCTCAGACCTCGTTGCGCAGCGCAGAGGAATTGCGCAGCAGGATGAACGGCACCACCAGCAGCACGAGCATCGCGATGGCGATGGCCGAGGCGACGGGCCAGTCGCGGTTGTTGAAGTATTCGGTCCAGAGCACCCGCCCGATCATGTTTTGGTCCGGACCGCCCATCAGCTGGGGGATCACGTATTCGCCCACCGAAGGGATGAACACGAGAAGGCAGCCCGACAGGATCCCCGGCAGCGACAGCGGCAGCGTCACCTGCCAGAATGTGCCCAGGGCCGACGCGCCGAGATCGGCGGACGCCTCGAGCAGCGCCCCGTCGAGCTTTTCCAGCGTCGAATAGAGCGGCAGCACCATCAGCGGCAGATAATTGAACACGAGCCCCAGATAGACCGCAAAATCCGTCTGCATCATCTGGATCGGCTCCGTGATCAGGCCCAGGCCCAGCAGCGCCGAATTGACGAACCCGTTGGGGGTGAGCAACCCGATCATGGCGTAGATCCGCAGGAGCGACGAGGTCCAGAACGGCAGGATCACCAGCATCAGCAGCGTGCCGCGGACCGACGGGCTGGAGCGGGCGATCAGATAGGCCATCGGATAGGCGACGATCAGGCAGAGCACCGTCGCCACCCCCGCCATCACGATCGAATCGAGATAGGCGTTGATGTAAAGACTGTCGGACAACAGGAAGCTGAAATTGTCGAAGCTGCCGACATAGCGCGGCAGCATCGCACCCTCGTCCCACGCGAAGATCGGGCCATAGGGCGGCATGGCGATCATGCCCTCGGACAGCGCAACCTTCAGCACGATCGCGAAGGGGACGAGGAAGAAGAGCAGGAGCCAGAACATCGGGAACCAGATCACGAGCCAGCGCCCGGCCCGCCCGCCGAGGATCCCCGGTGCCTTCATCGCCCGCCCCTCATTCCGTCAGCACCAGCGCGCCCTCGGGCGCGAACCCGAGGCTGACCTCGTCATACCAGTCGATCGTCGCCTCTCCCTCGCGCGCCCGGTTGGTGCGCGTTGCTCGCACCCGCTCGCCCGAGCGCATGCGGACGCGGAACTCGGTCATGTCACCGAAATAGGCCAGGTCCTCGACCTTGCCGAGGAGGGACGTGGCGCCGAGGTCGCGGCTGAGGTTGATCTTCTCCGGGCGCAGGGCGAGCCAGACCTGCTGGCCCGCCGCGGCCGTCCCCTCGCAGGTCGCCTCGACCGATCCCCCGAGCGTGGGGCAGGTCACGCGCATCAGCCCGTCGCGGCTGCCCGGCCCCTCCACCGTTGCCTCCATCAGGTTCACCGTGCCGACGAAATCGGCGATGAAGCGGTTCTTGGGGAACTCGTAAAGCCGCCGGGGCGTGTCCACCTGCACCAGCCGCCCCTGGTCCATGACCCCGATCCGCTCGGAGAGCACCATCGCCTCCTCCTGGTCATGGGTCACCACGATGAAGGTGGTCTTGAGCCGGTCCTGGATCTGCATCAGCTCGTACTGCGTCTCGGACCGCAGCTTCTTGTCGAGCGCCGACAGGGGCTCGTCGAGCAGGAGCACCTTGGGCTGCTTGACGAGCGCGCGGGCAAGCGCCACGCGCTGCCGCTGGCCGCCCGACAGCTGGTGGGGCTTGCGGGTCGCGAACCCCTTCAGGCGGACCATGTCGAGCATCCGCGCCACGCGCTCGGCGATCTCGGCGCCCGGCAGCCCCTCCTGCCGTAGGCCGTAGCCCACGTTGCGTTCCACCGTCATGTGGGGAAAGAGCGCGTAGGACTGGAACATCATGTTCACGGGGCGGTCGGCGGGGCCGACACCGCGCATGTCCTGGCCGTCGATGGTGATCGTGCCCGTGTCGGGCGTCTCGAAC
>JANNOT010000305.1:0-8385 GCA_031399375.1 Paraoceanicella sp. | reverse complement strand
GGACATGGTGAAGTCCTGGGGCCGGATCACCGCGTGCCGCCGCGACAGGCGGTGGATATGGATGCGGTCCGCCACCTCGAACACATGGGGCATGTTGTGGCTGATGAGCACGATGGGCATGCCGCGCGACCGCACGTCCAGGATGAGCTCGAGCACCCGGCGGCTCTCCTTGACCCCGAGCGCCGCAGTCGGTTCGTCCATGATGACGAACTTGGTGGCAAAGGCCGCGGCGCGGGCCACCGCCACCCCCTGGCGCTGGCCGCCCGACAGCGTCTCGACCGCCTGGTTGATCGACTGGACGGTCATCAGGCCGAGCTCGGTCAGTTTCTCGCGGGCGAAATCGCGCATGCGCTTCTTGTCGAGCATGCGGAACACCGACCCCAGCACGCCGTCCTTGTAGAGCTCGCGTCCCATGAACATGTTGTCCGCGATCGACAGGGCGGGCGAGAGCGCGAGGTTCTGGTAGACCATCTCGATCCCCGCTGCGCGGGCAGCGATGGGCGAGGCGAACTGGATGGGCTGGCCGTCCAGGCGGATCTCGCCCTCGTCGGGCTGGACCGCGCCGCAGAGCGCCTTGACCAGCGTCGACTTGCCCGCGCCGTTGTCGCCGATGATCGCCAGCACCTCGCCGGGGAAGAGCTCGAAATCGGCGCCGTCCATGGCCGTGACCCGCCCGTAGCGCTTGGTCAGGCCGCGGCCCGTCATGATCGGCTTCATTTGCTCACCTTCCGGATCCACTGGTCGAGTGCGACCGCCACGATGATCAGAACGCCCACGGCGAAGGACTGCCAGAGCACGTCCACCCCCGACAGGCTGAGGCCCGAGCGGAACACCCCCACGATCAGCGCGCCGAAGAGGGTGCCGAAGATCGCGCCCCGCCCGCCGAAGAGCGAGGTGCCCCCGATCACCACCGCGGTGATCGCATCGAGGTTGCCCTCGTAGAAGGATTGCGGCGAGGCCGAGCCCACGCGGCCGATGGCGGCCCAGCCCGCGAGCGCGCAGAGGAACCCCGCCGCACCGTAGACCGACAAAAGGATCCGGTCGGTGTTGATGCCCGAAAGCTGCGCCGCCTCGCGGTCGTCGCCCACGGCATAGACGGCGCGACCCCAGCCGGTCCAGGTCAGGACGTACCAGAGCACGGCAAACACGCCGAGCATCAGGAACGAGCCGAAGGTGAACTGCGCCCCGAGGATATCTACCCTCAGGCCGAAGACCTTCAGAAGCGGCGCGAGGGTGTCGAGGTCCTGGCTGCGGATGGTCTCGGATTCCGAATACCACAGGTTGAGCGCGAAGAAGATCGACCAGGCGCCGAGTGTCACGATGAACGGCGGCAGCCGCAGATCCGCGCCCGGCCCGATGTCGAGCCAGCCGATCCCGAGACCCAGGAGAAATCCGATGGGAACCGCGTAGATCAGCGGCACCCCGAACGAGACCATGGCGAGCCAGGCAAGGGCGGTGATGGCGATGGGGGCCAGCCGCGCCCGCGTCGCGATCGAGCCGTTGAAGAGCCCGCAGGCGAGCCCGACGCCCAGTCCGACGACCACCGCGATCAGGGTGGGCACGTCGCCCTGTACCGCGAGCCGGGCCATGACCATGTAGCTCAGCACCATGATCGCCGCGACCGACAGGTCGATGCCCGCGGTCAGGATCACCAGCGTCTGCGCGGCACCCAGAAGGCCGATCACCGTGACCTGCTGGATGATGAGCGACAGGTTGAAGGCCGAAAAGAAGTTGCTGGCGACCGTGCCGAACACCGCACAGCTCAGGAACAGCACGATGACCGGCGCCGCGGTCGGGTAGGCGTGCAGGAAATGCTGGAAGCGGGCGAGCGGCGAGGTGTCCCGGGGGGTGAAGGAGGCGATCTCCTTCGCACTCTTGTCGAGGACCTTCTCGAACTCCTGACGCTCGCGCCGCGGCGGAACGGTCGTATCGGCCATGGCGGTTCTCTCCCTTGTGCGTTGTTCTGGGCGGGGGCGCGGTCCCGCGATAGTCGGGCGGGCATGGCGTCCCGCGATCATGGGGACCGGCAAGCCTCCGACCCCCCGATCAAGCGAACACCCGATCGGCAAGGGCCGCAAGGGTCCCGCGCGCTGCGCGGGACCAAAGGGTCAGGAACGGGTCAGCCCCAGCAGAGCTTCAGTGCCTCGTCCGAGGTGATCGACGGGATCCCCGCCTGCGGCTCGTCGGTGACCAGCGTGACGCCGGTGTCGAAGAAATCGAGCCCTTCGGTATTCGCAGGCTTGGTCCCGGTATCGGCATAGGCCTTGACCGCCTCGACCCCGAGGGCGGCCATCAGCAGCGGGAACTGCATCGAGGTCGCCCCGATCACGCCCGCCTTCACGTTCTGCACGCCCGGGCAACCGCCATCGACCGACACGACCAGCACGTCCTTGTCGCGCCCGAACGCCTTCAGCGCCTCGTAGGCGCCCGCCGCGGCCGGTTCGTTGATGGTATGCACGACGTTGATGCCCGGATCCTTCTGGAGCAGGTTCTCCATCGCCGTGCGCCCGCCCTCTTCGGAGCCGAGCGTCTTGTCGCCGCCGACCAGCCGGGGGTCATCCTCGTCATACATGCGCTTGGCATCCTTCACATCGACGCCAAAGCCGATGAGAAAGCCCTGGTTGCGCAGCACGTCCACGGTCACCTGCGCCTCGGACAGGTCGAGGGTCGCGATCTTGGCGGTCGCCGCCGCGTCGCCCATCTTGGCCTTGGCCCATTCGCCGATCAGCTCACCCGCCTTGAGGTTGTCGGTGGCAAAGGTCGCATCGACCGCGTCGGCGGGGTCGAACGGGGTGTCGAGCGCGATCACGAGAATGCCCGCCTCGCGCGCGCGCTTGACCGAATCGGCCAGGGCGGCGGGGTCGGACGGGACGATCAGGATGCCTTTGGCCCCGGCGGCGATCAGGCTCTCGATCGCCTCGATCTGGGGGCCGGTGTCGCCGTCATACTTGCCTGCATAGGTGCGCAGCTCGACCCCGAGCTCGGTCGCCTTGGTCTCGGCGCCCTCGCGCATCTTGACGAAGAACGGATTGGTGTTGGTCTTGGTAATCAGCCCGACGATGACTTCGGCGGCCGAAGCGGGGGCGGCCATCAGGCCCCCGAGTGCGATCATGCTGACACCGGCCAGCAGGGACCACGGCGTGCGGTTCATGGTGTAACCTCCCAGGGCTGCGCCGCGCTTGGATGCGCGGCTTCCACCGGCGGCTGTCCCGCCGGATCGCAACCGGGGTAGCAGGGCGTTAGGGGTTCGTCAATAAATAAGTTAGAGTGAGTTTTATATTGCATTAACCTTTTTGCATGGGCAGCGTTGCCATGTACGTGGGACCGTGCGGGGGGGCTATCGGGATGCGGCACGGCACGCCAGACTGCATGCCAGAGCCCCGGCGCATGACCGCGGGCCAAGAATCCGAAGGGGAGGGACACCAGATGACCGAGCACACGAGGACCACCGGTCCGCTGACCCGCCAGGCGATGGCCTTCGTGCTGGCGGGCGGGCGCGGCAGCCGGTTGATGGAACTGACCGACCGGCGCGCCAAGCCCGCGGTCTATTTCGGTGGCAAGAGCCGGATCATCGACTTTGCCCTGTCGAACGCCGTCAATTCGGGCATCCGCCGCATCGGGGTCGCCACCCAGTACAAGGCCCACAGCCTGATCCGCCATCTTCAGCGCGGCTGGACGTTCTTCCAGGCCGAGCGCAACGAGATGCTCGACATCCTGCCCGCCAGCCAGCGGGTGGATGAGCGGACCTGGTATCTCGGCACCGCCGATGCCGTGACCCAGAACATCGACATCATCGAGAGCTACGGCCCCAAATACATCGTGATCCTGGCCGGGGACCATATCTACAAGATGGATTACGGCGTCATGCTCGCCCAGCACGTGGACCAGGGGGCCGACGTGACCGTGGGCTGCATCGAGGTGCCGCGGATGGAGGCGGTGGGGTTCGGCGTCATGGCGGTGGACGATACCGGGCGGATCACCGCCTTCGTCGAAAAGCCCAAGGACCCGCCCCCGATGCCGGGAAAGCCGGATGCGGCCCTGGCGTCCATGGGGATCTACGTGTTCGACACGGCATTCCTGATCGATCTTCTGCGCAAGGACGCGGCCGATCCCAATTCCGAACATGATTTCGGCAAGGACTTGATCCCCCAGATCGTCAGGGACGGGAAGGCCGTCGCGCACGAGTTTTCCAAGAGCTGCGTGATGACCGGGGCCGAACGGACGCCGTACTGGCGCGATGTCGGGACGGTCGATTCCTTCTGGCAGGCCAACATCGCGCTGACGGAGTTCGAGCCCGAGCTCGACATCTATACCCCCGAATGGCCGATCTGGACCTATGCCGAGCTGACCCCGCCCGCGAAGTTCGTGCATGACGAGGACGGGCGGCGGGGGACGGCCATCTCCTCGATGGTCTCGGGCGGCTGCGTCGTGTCGGGCGGCACCGTGCACGAGAGCCTGCTGTTCACCGGCGTGCACTGCCATTCCTGGAGCACGCTGAACCAGGTGGTCGCCCTGCCCTATACCACCATCAACCGCCACGCCCGGCTGAGCAAGGTGGTGCTGGATCGCGGCGTGGTGATCCCCGCGGGGCTTGTGGTCGGCGAGGACCCCGAGCTTGACGCCAAGCGCTTTCGCGTGACCGCAAGCGGGGTCACGCTGATCACCCAGACGATGATCGACGCGCTGGGATAGGGCGCGATATGCGGGTCCTTTTCGTTGCGTCGGAATATGCGCCCCTGGTCAAGACCGGGGGGCTTGCCGACGTGGTGGCGGCGCTGCCCAAGGCGCTGGCGGCCCGCGGGGTCGAGGCGCGCGTGCTGATCCCGGCCTATCCGGCGGTGCGGGCGGCCCTGGGTCCCGGCGCCGGGGCCGTCGATCTCGGCCCGCTCCATGGCGGTCCCGCGCGGCTCCTGTCGGGGCGGGCGGAGGGGGTGTCGCTGCTCGCGCTCGATGCCCCGCATCTCTATGACCGGCCGGGCAACCCCTATCTCGGCCCCGACCGGCGGGACTGGCCCGACAACGCCGTCCGCTTCGGCGCGCTGTCGCGCGTGGCGGCGGACATCGCGCGGGACGGGGCGTTCGGCTGGCGGGCCGATGTCCTCCATGCCCATGACTGGCAGGCGGGACTGGCACCGGCCTACCTGCGGCTGGGGGGCATCGCGGTGCCGTCGGTCCTGACGATCCACAATGTCGCGTTCCAGGGGATCTTCCCCGCGGACCTACTTGGCGCCCTGGGGCTGCCTGGGGCGGCCTTCACCCCCGACGGGCTCGAATACTATGGCCAGATCGGGTTCCTGAAGGCGGGGCTGGTCTATGCCGACCGGATCACCACCGTCAGCCCCACCTATGCGCGCGAACTGATGACGACCGAGTTCGGCTTCGGGCTGGAGGGCGTGATCTCGGCCCGGCGCGGGGTCTTGAGCGGCATCCTGAACGGCGTCGATCTGACCGACTGGAACCCCGAGGGCGACCCAGCGCTGCCCGCCCCGTTCTCGGTCCGCAGCCGCCGGGGCAAGGCGCAGGCCCGCGTGGCGCTCGCCGCCCGCATGGGCCTCGCCTTCGATCCTGCGCGGCCGCTGTTCTGCGTCGTCAGCCGGCTGACCCGGCAGAAGGGGCTCGACCTTCTCCTCGCCGCCCTTCCCACCCTGCTCGGGCGGGGGGCGCAGCTTGCGGTGCTCGGCAGCGGGGACGCGGATCTCGAGGCGGGCTTTGCCCGGGCCGCAGCCGAGAGCGCGGGCAGGATCGGCACGCAGATCGGCTATGACGAGCCGCTGTCGCATCTGATGATCGCGGGCGCGGATTGCATCCTGGTCCCGTCGCGCTTCGAACCCTGCGGGCTGACCCAGATGTACGGGTTGCGCTACGGCACCTTGCCGCTGGTCGCACGGACCGGGGGGCTCGCGGACACGGTGATCGAGGCGAATGCCGCCGCCGTGGCCGCCGGGGTCGCCACGGGCTTCGTGTGCGAACCCGATTCGCTCCCCAGCCTGGCCGACGCCATCGACCGGGCCTGCGACGCCTTCGCCGACACAAAGCTCTGGGACGCGATGGTCCGCCAGGCCATGCGGCACCCGGTGGGCTGGGACGCGTCGGCGGCCCGCTATGCCCGGCTCTATGCCGAGCTTTCCCCGGCATGACGCGGCTCGGCCCCGGATCGCCGGATCGTCTCGGTATCACGCTCGACGCTGAGGGCGCGAATATCGCCGTGTTCTCGGACAACGCGACCGCGATGACCCTCTGCCTCTTCGACGCCGAAGGGCTGCACGAGACCGCGCGCATTCCCCTGCCCGAGCGCAGCGGGGCGGTCTGGCACGGGCATGTGGCGGGGCTCGGTCCGGGCCAGCGCTACGGGCTCAGGGCCGACGGCCCCTTCGCCCCCGATGCCGGACACTGGTTCAACCCCGCCAAGCTCCTGCTCGATCCCTATGCAAGGGCGCTGCACGGGCGGTTCGGGCCGAGCGATTTGGTCGCAAGCCTCGTGCCCGGGTCAGGGACGGCGCCCGACCGGTCCGACAGCGCGCCCGCGATGCCCAAGGCGGTGATGCTGCCCGATCAACCCCGGGTTGACCCCGCCGAGCATCCCCGCACCCCCTGGGCCGAGACGGTCATCTACGAGGCGCATGTGAAGGGCGCGACCCGGCTCTGGCCCGGCCTGTCCGGGCCGGTGGCGGGCACCTATGACGCGCTCGCCGCCCCCGAGGTCATCGCCCATCTGCGGCGCCTCGGCGTCACGGCGGTGGAGCTTCTGCCGGTCCACGCGTTCATCGATGACGGGTTCCTGATCGATCGGGGCCTGGTGAACTACTGGGGCTACAACTCCATCGCCTTCTTCGTGCCCGAGCCGCGATACACGGGTCCCGCGGGGCAGGGCGGGTTCCGGGCGATGGTCCGTGCGCTCCATGCCGCGGGGATCGAGGTCATCCTCGACGTCGTCTACAACCACACGGGGGAAAGCGATGCGACAGGCCCGACCTACAGTTTCCGCGGGCTCGACAACGCGGCCTATTACCGGCTTATGCCGGGGCGGGCGCGCAGCTATGTCAACGACACGGGAACGGGCAACACCTTCAACCTCAGCCATCCGTTCGTGCTGCGGCTCGTGCTCGACAGCCTGCGCTATTGGGTCGAGGTGATGGGGGTGGACGGGTTCCGCTTCGACCTCGCCACGACGCTGGCACGCGAGGACCACGGGTTCGACCCCGGTTCGGGATTTCTGGACGCGCTGCGCCAGGATCCGGTGCTCGCGGGGGTCAAGCTGATCGCGGAACCCTGGGACATCGGGCCGGGCGGTTATCAGCTCGGGGCATTCCCGCCGGGTTTCGGCGAATGGAACGACCGGTTCCGCGACGGGGTGCGGCGGTTCTGGTCCGCGGGCACCCGGGCGGCGCAGGATTTCGCGGGATGCCTGCTCGGCTCCGCCGCCACCTTCGACCGGGCGGGGCGGCGGCCTTTCGCATCGGTCAATTATGCCGCCTGCCATGACGGGATGACGCTCGCCGACCTCGCCGCCTATGCGGGGAAGCACAACGAGGCCAATGGCGAGGGCAACCGCGACGGGCACGGCGAGAACCTGTCGGAGAATTTCGGGGTGGAGGGGCCGACAGGCGATCCCGCCATCATTGCCGCCCGCGCGCAGCGCTGCCGCAACCTGATCGCGTCGGTGTTCCTCGCCCAGGGAACCCCGATGCTGCGGGCGGGCGACGAGGTGCTGGGCAGCCAGCAGGGCAACAACAACGCCTATCCCCAGGACAACGCCATCAGCTGGATCGACTGGGCGGGTGGCGACGCGGGGTTCGCGACCTTCGTCGCGCGGCTGGCGGCGTTCCGGCGCGACCATCCGGTGCTGCGCCAGAGCCGGTTCCTGCATGGCCGGCCGCGGCCGCTCGACCGGGTGCCCGACGTCGCGTGGTTCGACCTGACCGGCGGGCCGATCGACTGGCGCGACCCCGCGCTCTGCGCGCTCGCGGTCCTGGTGCGCGGCGCGGCGGGGGCGCCTGGGTACGTGGCCGATCCCGATGCGGTGCTGATCGCGTGCAACGCGGGTGCGGAGGCCGCGCGCATGACCCTGCCGCCGCCGCCCGCAGGGCGCATGTGGTGGCGGGCGCTCGACACCGCGGCACCCGAGGGACGCGACTGGGTGGCGGAGGCCGTGGAACCGATCCCGTCCGAGAGCATTGTGGTCTTTGCCGCCCGCGCCGCGGCGGTGGCCGGGGGGGCCCGATGACATCGGCACTCGAACGCCTCGCCGATGCGCGGGGGATCACCCGGCAGTGGCACGACCTGATGGGCAATCGCCACGATGCCCCGCCCGAGACGCTCCGTGCGATCCTCGCCGGTATGGGCTCGCCCGCTGGGAGCGAGGCCGAGGCGGCGGCGGCGCTTGCC
>JANNOT010000261.1:0-12440 GCA_031399375.1 Paraoceanicella sp. | reverse complement strand
GGTGCAGGCCATTTACGTGCCCGCCGACGACCTCACCGACCCGGCGCCGGCCACCGCCTTCGCGCACCTCGACGCCACGGTGGTGCTCTCCCGCGCGATCTCGGAGCTGGGCATCTACCCCGCCGTCGACCCGCTCGACAGCACCAGCCGCATCCTCGACCCGATGGTGGTGGGCGAGGATCACTACAACACCGCCCGCGCGGTGCAGGGGATGCTCCAGCGCTACAAGTCGCTGCAGGACATCATCGCAATCCTGGGGATGGACGAGCTCAGCGAGGAGGACAAGCTGACCGTGGCGCGCGCGCGCAAGATCCAGCGCTTCCTCAGCCAGCCCTTCGACGTGGCGCAGGTGTTCACCGGCTCGCCCGGCGTGCAGGTGCCGCTGGAAAAGACCATCGACAGCTTCAAGCGCGTCGTGGCGGGCGAATTTGATCACCTGCCGGAGGCTGCGTTCTACATGGTCGGCGACATCGACGAGGTGGTGGCCAAGGCGCAGCGCCTTGCCGCCGCCGCGGCCTGACCATGGCCGCGACCATGCGCGTCGATCTGGTCTCGCCCGAAGCGAGGCTCGCCTCGGTCGAGGCGAGCGCCGTCACCGTGCCGGGTGCCGCGGGCGATTTCACCGCGATGCCGGGCCACGCCCCGTTCCTCGCCACATTGCGCCCGGGGATCGTCACGGTGACGTCGGCGGGCAAGACGCTTGAATTCTTCGTCTCCGCCGGCTTTGCCGAGGTGGGGGCCGAGGGCGTGTCGATCCTGGCCGAGGTCGCGATCGAGCGCACCGCCCTGACGGGCGAGATGGTGGCGGGGCTGGTGGCCGAGGCAGAGGCGACCGCCGCTGCCCTTCCACCCGGCGAACAGCAGGCCCTGGCCACGCTGCGGGTGAACGACCTCAGGAGCGTGCGCGCAGGCTGACGACCGGGTTCTGCCATGGCGGCGCCCGCGGGCCTAGCTCAGCGGATAGAATGCCTCGTAGATCGGACCCAGCGTCTCCTCCTGGAACAGCATCGAGACGGACGCGCCGTTCGAGATGTTCAGCATCGCCTGGGCGAGCAGCGGGGCAAGGGCTACCGTGCGGATATTGGGCGCGGCCTTCACCTTCGCCGATTGCTCGATGGAGTCCGTGACGACGAGGCTCTTGAGCGCCGATCCCGCCACCCGCTCCACCGCCGGGCCCGAGAGCACGCCATGGGTGATGTAGGCATGAACCTCCCGCGCGCCCTGTTCGAGGAGCAGCTCGGCCGCCGCCGTCAGCGTGCCCGCCGTGTCGCAGATGTCGTCCACGATGATGCAGACCTGCCCCTTTACCTCGCCGATGATCGTGACGCTCTCGATCTCGCCGGGGGCGGAGCGGCGCTTGTCGACGATGGCGAGGCCCGCATCGATGCGCTTGGCCAGCTCGCGCGCCCGGCCCACGCCGCCCACGTCGGGCGAGACGATGGTGATGCCCGACAGGTCGGGGAAGTTGTGCTTGATGTCGAGCGCGAAGACCGGCGCGGAATAGAGGTTGTCGACGGGGATGTCGAAGAACCCCTGGATCTGGCCCGCGTGCAGATCGACCGTGAGCACGCGGTTGATCCCGGATTCCGTGATCAGGTTCGCGACCAGCTTGGCCGAGATCGGCGTGCGCGCCGAGGTGCGCCGGTCCTGCCGTGCATAGCCGAAATAGGGGATCACGGCAGTGATCCGCTGGGCCGACGACCGGCGCAGCGCGTCGGCCATGATCAGCAGTTCCATCAGGTTGTCATTGGCGGGGTTTGAGGTGGGCTGGATGATGAACATGTCCTCGTCCCGGACATTGTCATAGACCTCGACGAAGATCTCGCGGTCGTGGAACCGCTCCACCCGCGCCTTGACCAGCTGCACCGGTCCGCCGCGATAGACGGTCATGCGCCGGGCGATCGCCTCGGCCAGGGGGCGGTTCGCGTTGCCGGAGATGAGCTTGAGCTGCACGTCGGATTTCATCGCCCACCCCGCCCGGTTCCGCTGGGCGGTTCGTAGCACCGCCCTTCGGCCTTGCAAAGGCCGGGTTTCGCGGCAATGTGGGCGCAAACCCGGGGGGAGGGGATGATGGCCGAGATCGAGTACTATTGGTTCCCGATCTCGCCCTACAGCTACCTTGCCGGGCGCAAGCTCGACACCATCGCGGCGCGCCACGGGGCCACGATCACCTACCGGCCCTTCGCCATGCTCCAGGTATTCGAGAAGGTTGGGACACCCCCCGTCCCCCAGCGTCACCCGTTCCGGCAGGCCTACCGCCTGGCCGACATCGCGCGTGTGGCGGCGTTCGAGGGGCTGCCCGTCAACCTCAAGCCGCGCTACTGGCCCGCGAACCCCGTGCCCGCCTCGGTCGCCGTGATTGCGGCGCAGGCGGCAGGGGATGGCGATCTGGGCGGGCTCGCCCATGCGATCGTGCGGGCGTGCTGGGCCGAGGACCGGGACGTGGCGGATGACGCGGTGGTCACGGATCTGCTCGCGGCCCATGGCTTCGACCCCGGGCTTCTCGACCGCGCGCTGTTGTCGGGGGTCGAGACCTATGAGCGCAACACGACCCGTGCGCTCGATCTGGGTGTGTTCGGCGCGCCGACCTATGTCGTGGGGACGGAGCTTTTCTGGGGTCAGGACCGGCTTCCCCATCTCGACGCCCATCTGGCTGCCCTTGCCTGACATCGTCGTTGCGGGCACCCGGACCCCCTGGCGCACCGCGGGATCGGGACCGCCTGTGCTGCTCGCGCATTGCTCGCTCGCCCATTCGGGCCTGTGGAAAGGCGTGATGGCGGGCCTGTCCGGCTATCGCTGCATGGCCCCGGACATGCCCGGCCATGGCGGCGCGGACCCGCCGCCGCCGGGTGTCTCGCTCCAGCGCCATGCGGTCGCGGTGGCCCGGGCGCTGGTCGAGGATGCGGGGGGGCCGGTGCATCTCGTCGGCCTTTCGCTCGGCGGCGCGGTGCTGGGGCGGCTCGCGGTCGAGCGCCCCGCTGGTGTGGCGAGCCTGACGCTGATCGAGCCGGTCTATTTTCACCTGCTGATCGCCGCGGGGCTTGTGGCGGCCGAAAGCGACCATGACGGTACCCGGGGGCTGGACGCGCTGATCGCGGCGGGTGACCTGCGGGGGGCGGCGCGCGCATTCATGGATGTCTGGGGCGCGCCGGGCGCGTTCGACCGGGCGGATGCGGTGACGCAGGACTACTATGCGCGCTGCCTTGCCCATCTTGCGCCGGATTTCGCCATGGTGCGCGGGTTTCCGCCCGGCCAGGTGACGCTGGACGATCTGGCGGGGCTGCGGATGCCGACGCTTCTCGTCTCGGGGGCGCGGACCCATCCGTCGGCCACGGCGGTCTGTGATCTCCTGTCCCGCACCATCCCCGGCGCCCGGCGCGCCGTCATCCCCGAGGCGGGGCATCTCAGCCCCGTCAGCCATCCCGACGCGGTTGCACGCCTGCTGCGCGGGTTTTTCGAGGACCATCCATGACCGCACTCGACATCGATTTCGTCCGCGCGCAGTTCCCCGCCTTTGCCGCGCCCGAGCTTCGAGGCCAGGCATTCTTCGAGAACGCGGGCGGCTCCTACCCCTGCGCGCCCGTGATCGAACGCCTGACGCGGTTCTACACCAGCCGGAAGGTCCAGCCCTATGCCCCCTATGCCGCGTCCCGGATCGCGGGCGAGGAGATGGACGAGGCGCGGGCGCGGATGGCCGCAATCCTCGGTGTCACGGCGGACGAGCTGCATTTCGGCCCCTCGACCAGCCAGAACACCTATGTGCTGGCCCAGGCGCTCGGCGCGCTGCTGCGTCCCGGCGATGCGATCGTGGTCACCAACCAGGATCACGAGGCGAACTCCGGCGCCTGGCGCAGGTTGGAGGCGCGGGGGGTCGTGGTGCACGAATGGCGGGTGGACCCCGAGACCGGGCATCTCGACCCCGCCGCCCTCGCCCGGCTGCTGGAGCGGGGGGTGAAGCTCGTCGCGTTTCCCCATTGCTCGAACATCGTGGCCGAGATCAATCCAGTGGCCGAGATCTGCGCCATGATCCGCGCGGCGGGGGCGTGGAGCTGCGTGGACGGCGTGAGCTACGCCCCCCACGGGTTTCCCGACGTGGCCCGGCTCGGTGCCGATATCTATCTGTTTTCCAGCTACAAGACCTATGGCCCGCATCAGGGCCTGATGGTTGTCCGTGCGGGTCTTGCCGCGCTGCTGCCCAACCAGGGGCATTCCTTCAACGGCGGGTACCCCACGAAGCGGCTGACCCCCGCCGGGCCCGATCACGCCCAGATCGCCGCCGCGGCGGGCATGGCCGATTATGTCGATGCGCTCTACGATCGGCACGCGACCGCCGGGGCGGACCCGCTCGGCCGCGGCACGGCCGTCCATGACCTGATGCGCGCGCGGGAGGAGGCGCTGCTGGTCCCGCTGCTCGACTATCTCGCCGGCCGCAACGACATCCGGCTGCTGGGGCCGCGGACGGCCGCGGCACGGGCGCCCACGGTGGCCATCGCCCATGGGCGTCCGGGAGAGGACCTGGCGGCCGCGCTCGCGCCCCACGGGATCATGGCGGGGGGTGGGAATTTCTACGCCGTGCGGCTGCTCGAGGCGCTAGGGATCGATCCCGACCACGGGGTGCTGCGCGTGAGCTTCACCCACTACACCCACGAGGACGAGGTGACCCGTCTGATCGCGGCGCTCGATCGGGTGCTTTGACCCCGTGCGGATCGTGGGGGGGCGGTTTCGCGGCGCGACGCTGGCCGCGGTCGGCGCGGGCGATGTCGCAGCCCACCTGCGCCCGACCCAGGACCGGGTGCGCGAGGCGATCTTCAACATCCTCACCCATGGCGATTTCGGCCAGCCCCCGCCGCCCGAGGGGCGCCGGGTGCTCGACCTCTTCGCCGGCACGGGCGCGCTGGGGCTGGAGGCGCTGTCGCGCGGGGCCGAGCGCGCGGTCTTCGTCGATGACGGAGCCGCCGCCCGCGCGCTCCTGCGCGAGAATGTCGAGACGCTGGGTCTGACCGGCAATACCCGGATCTGGCGGCGCGATGCGACCCGGCTCGGGCCGAACACTGGCCCCGCGTTCGACCTGATCTTTCTCGATCCGCCCTATGGCAAGGGGCTGGGCGAGGCGGCGCTTGCGTCGGCCCATGGGGGGAACTGGATCGCCCCAGGTGCGCTGGTGGTGTGGGAGGAAGGGGGGGGCATCACCCCGCCGCCCTTTTGTGTGATCCGCGACCAGCGCCGGTACGGCGACACCAATGTCCACTTCCTCCACGTCATCTGAACACCGGTGTTGGTGGCCCGAGGGGCCGCACGGGGCAATCCGGCCCGGCGCTGTGCCGGACCGGCCGCGTCACGGGAGCGCTGGGCCGCCCTCACTGCGCCTTCATCTCGGTCGAGATGAAGATCGTCACCTCGTCGGAGACGGCCGGGACCATCATGCCCATGCCCCAGTCCGACCGCTTCACCACGCCCGTGGCGGTGACGCCGATCCAGTCGCCCTGGTAGAATTCCATGAACTGACCCAGCGGATGCGGGCCGATGTTGTTGAGCGTGACGTCGAGCGTGACCGGCTTGGTCACCCCGCGCAGCGTCAGGTCGCCGGTCACCTTCGCGGTCTTGTCCCCGGTCTGCTCGACCGACGTGGACACGAATGTCGCGGTGGCGGCATCGCCGACGCTGAGGAAATCGCCGCTCTGCAAATGGGTGTCGAGGGCGGGAACGCCGCTGTCGACCGACGCGAGGTCGATGCTGATGTTGACCTTGGTCGATGCGATATTGCCCTGGTCCAGTTCGACCGTCCCCGTCACGCCGCGGAAATTCAGCGACTGGTCCGAAAAGCCGACATGGTTCCAGGTCGCGCGCACGGTCGTATGGCTGGGGTCGGGGGAATAGGTCGCAGCGTTCGCAGTGCCGAGGCTGAAGGCGAGGGCGGCGACTACGGCGAGACCGGTGAAATGGCGCATGGGGTTCTCCTGTCGGGTCTGGGCTTGCATCGCAATTACTATAACGGGCGGCCGTGACGCAACTGAGACCCTGTGTCGGGAAACATTGTTCCAGTTATGGCGACAGTACGGTCAGGCGAGTGTCCGCAGGTCTGCCGCGATGCCGATGGCTGCGGCGTCGGGCGACACCCCGGCCTCGATCCAGCGCTTGCCCTGCATGTAGGCGCGGGGGTCGTTCATCGCGTCGACCGCGATCAGGCGGGGGCCGTCATAATACCAGACCGAATGGGCGCCCGGCCGCTCGCCCCCGCGCTCGACCACATGGGTGTAGCCGGTGTTGAGCCCGGCGATCTGAAGCTTCACGTCGTACTGGTCCGACCAGAACCAGGGCTGGGGGTCGTAGGGCGCGGGGCTGCCGAGCAGGGCATCGGCCACCGCCTCGGCCTGGTCGATGGCGTTCTGGACCGATTCGATGCGGATCATCGCGCCATGCCGCGGAAAGACGGTGCAATCGCCCGCGGCCCAGATCGCGGGATCGCCCGTGCGCCCCCCTGCGTCCACCACGATCCCGCCGGCGATTGCGAGGCCCGCGGCACGGGCAAGCTCGGCCCGCGGCTCCACCCCGATCCCCACGACGACGACATCGGCGGGCAGGGTGTCGCCATCGGCCAGCACCGCGCCCGTCACCCGTGCCGCGCCGGTCAGCCGGGCGATGGCGGTCGCCTCGCGCAGCGTCACGCCGTGCCGGGTGTGGAGCGCGCGAAAATAGTCCGCGGTCTGCGGCGACGCCACGCGCTGGAGGATGCGGGGCGCCGCCTCCACCAGCGTGACGTCGAGCCCGAGGCCCGCCGCGACTGCCGCGGTCTCCAGCCCGATATATCCACCGCCCACCACCAGGAGCCGCGCCCCCGGCCGCATCGCCGGGGCGACCGCGTCGATGTCGGGGAGCGCGCGGATGGTATGGACACCCGGCAGGTCCCCACCGATGGCGGCGGGCAGCCGCCGGGGTTCGGCCCCCGTCGTCAGGACCAGCGCGTCATAGGGCAGGGCGGTTCCGTCGCCGAGCAGGACCCGCTGCGCCGCCCGGTCGATCGCCACCGCGGTCACCCCGGTGCAGAGGTCGATCGCAAGCTCGCCATAGAAGCTTTCGGGCCGCAGGAAGAGCCGCTCGGCCCCGATCTTGCCCATCAGGTACGACTTGGACAGCGGCGGGCGCTGGTAGGGCGGCACCGGCTCGGCCCCGACCAGGGTCAGCGCCCCGCCATAGCCCCGTGACCGCAGGCGCGCGACCAGGGTCGCTCCGGCCTGCCCGGCCCCCACCACGACGATCCGGTCCATCGATCCCCGATCTCCGCCCGGAATGGCTGGCGGTACCCCGACGCCACCCTATAATCGCGCCCGAATCCGACGCAACGGGGGAGAAGCGAGATGGCGATTTCAGTGGGCGACAGGCTGCCCGACGCGGTGTTCCGCCGGATCGGCGACACGGGCCCGGAGGAGGTGGCGTCCGCAACCCTCTTTGGCGGACGCAAGGTCGCGCTCTTCGCCGTCCCCGGGGCCTTCACCCCCACCTGCCACAACACCCATGTGCCGAGCTTCGTGAAGGCCGCCCATGACCTGAGCGCCAAGGGCGTGGACGAGATCGTCTGCATCAGCGTCAACGACCCCTTCGTGATGAAGGCCTGGGGCGAGGCGACCGGGGCGACCGCCGCGGGCATCTCGATGCTCGCGGATCCAGAAAGCGCGTTCACTACCGCCATCGGGATGGAGTTCAGCGCCCCGCCGGTCGGCCTGATGGCCCGGTCGCGGCGCTATTCGATGTTCGTCGAGAACGGAGTGGTCAAGGTGCTGAACGTCGAGGACAGCCCCGGCCAGGCGGTCTGTTCGATCGGCGAGGTGCTGGTCGACCAGATTTGATCGCCATCATCGGCTACGGCTCGCTGCTCTGGGATCTCGGGCGCCTCGGACCCCGGGTCCGGGGCGACTGGCAGCGCGGGGCGGGTCCGCGGCTGCCGCTCGAGTTTTCGTCGGTCTCCCGGCGCAAGCGCCCGGGCGCGCTGGGGGTCGGGATCGATGCCGATGTCGGGGCCGATTGTGCGACCGCCGTGATCGCGGCCGTGGCGGCAAGCGTGGCGGAGGCGCGCCGCGATCTGGCCGAACGGGAAGAGATGGAGGAGAGCCGGATCGGCGCGGTCGAGCCGGGTACGGGGCTGATCGCCGCCAGGGTGCCCGCGATCGGCGCCCGCATCGCCGACTGGTGCCGTGGCGAGGGGTGGGACGGCGCGGTCTGGGCCGACTATCCCCCGAATTTTGCCGAGGTGAAGGGAACACCCTTCTCGATCCCCGCCGCGTTCGACCACCTGCGCGGGCTCGACGATGCGGGCCTGCTGCATGCCGTGCCCTACATCACCCTCGCCCCGCCCCAGACGGACACGCCCCTGCGCCGTGCGCTCGCCGCCGATGGGTGGTGGCGGGCGCAGATCGGGCGGCTGATGCCCTGAGCGGGGGCTCAGACGAGCCCGAGCGCGCGCAGTTCCTCGGCCAGCGTGGACGGAAGCTCCGCCTCCGACCGCCGACGGCGCGACGAAAGATCGGGCGGCGCGTCCCGCGCGGGCAGGTAGCGCCAGCCCTGGAACGCGGCCTTGGCCCGCGGCTCCACCGCAATCATGGGGGGCTCCAGCACGATGCCGCAGCGCAGGATCCCGTCCTCGCCCCGGATCTCCTCGAAGGCGGCAATGGCCTGGCGGGCGCGGACCACCCCGCGGATCACCCAGAAGATCGAGCCCCGGCCGACGATCTCCGCCTCGCGCCGCGGCCACATCCGGGTGACGTGGCGATATCGCGGGTCGAGCCCCAGCGCCCGCCGCTCCGCGATCCGGCCCGCCTGCCAGGCCGCGTGGTCCTCGATGCTCTCGGACCCCACGGACAGCTTGATGAGGTGCAGCGGCTCGGTTCCCATGTGGCGATTCTCCCCTCGCGTCCGCGATGATAGCGCTCGGTCGCAACCGGAAAAAGGCCAGTTTGTGGTTGCGTCGCTGCGACCCACTAGCCCTTGAGGGGGAGCCGCGTTTGGCCTAGCCTGTTGAGCCGTGAGAATCCGCCCCGGAGTTGCCGCCCATGACGTTCGAGACCCCCATCGCCGCGCAGATCTGGGACATGAAGTACCGGTTCAAGAGCCCCGACGGGACGCCGGTGGACGGCACGGTCGAGGAGAGCTGGCGCCGCGTGGCCCGTGCGCTGGCGGCCGTCGAGGCGGACCCCGTCATGTGGGAGGGGCGGTTCTACGACGCGCTCGCGGGGTTCCGCTACCTGCCTGCGGGGCGCATCCTGGCCGGTGCGGGGACGGAGCGCTCCGTCCCCCTCTTCAACAGCTTCGTCATGGGCACGATTACCGACAGCATGGGCGGCATCTTCGAGATGCTGAAGGAGGCGGCCCTGACCATGCAGCAGGGCGGCGGGATCGGCTACGACTTTTCCACCATCCGGCCACAGGGCGCGCCGGTGAAGGGGGTGGGGGCGGACGCGTCGGGCCCGCTCAGCTTCATGGATGTTTGGGACGCCATGTGCCGCACCATCATGTCGGCCGGGTCGCGCCGCGGTGCGATGATGGCGACCATGCGCTGCGACCACCCGGACATCGAGGCGTTCATCACCGCCAAGCAGGACCCGGCGCGCCTGCGCATGTTCAACCTGTCGGTCCTGATCACCGACCCGTTCATGGCGGCGGTGAAGGCGGACCAGTCCTGGGACCTAGTCTTCGACGGCCGGGTCTACCGCACGCTCCAGGCGCGTGACCTCTGGAACCGGATCATGCAGTCCACCTATGACTTCGCCGAGCCGGGCGTGATCTTCATCGACCGGATCAACGCGATGAACAACCTCGCCTACTGCGAGACGATTGCGGCCACCAATCCCTGCGGCGAGCAGCCCCTGCCGCCCTATGGCGCCTGCCTGCTCGGCTCGATCAACCTCGCCCGGCTGGTGCGCGATCCGTTCAGCCCCCGGGCGCGGCTGGACGAGGGCGAGCTGGCCGATCTCGTCGCGGTTGCCGTGCGGATGATGGACAACGTCGTCGATGCGTCCCGCTTTCCCCTGCCCCAGCAGGCGGAGGAGGCGCGGACCAAGCGGCGCATCGGGCTCGGGGTCACCGGGCTTGCCGATGCGCTCCTGATGCTGGGCGAGACCTATGGGTCCGAGGGTGCGGCGGCCCAGACCGACCGCTGGTTGCATGCCATCGCCCGGGCGGCCTATCTCGCCTCGGTCGAGATCGCGAGGGAGAAGGGGCCCTTTCCGCTCTTCGATGCCGATGCCTACCTCGCTTCCGGCGCGCTCGTCCACATGGACGCCGACGTGCGCGACGCGATCCGCACCCACGGCATCCGCAACGCCCTCCTGACCTCGATAGCGCCCACGGGGACCATCTCGCTCTATGCCGGGAACGTCTCGTCGGGGATCGAGCCGGTGTTCGCCTATGCCTACACCCGCAAGGTCCTCCAGCCCGACGGGTCGCGGACCGAGGAGGAGGTGGTGGACTATGCCGTCCAGCTCTACCGCGAACTGCACGGCGACGGGCCTCTTCCCGACTACTTCGTCAACGCCCAGACCCTGCCGCCGCTCGCCCATGTCCGCATGCAGGCCGCGGCGCAGAAATGGATCGATTCGAGCATCTCGAAGACGATCAACTGCCCCGAGGACATCAGCTTCGAGGCGTTCAAGGAGGTCTACATGGCCGCCTGGGACCAGGGCTGCAAGGGCTGCACGACCTACCGCCCCAACGCCGTCACCGGCTCGGTCCTGACCGTGTCGGAAAAGACGGAAGTCGTGAAGGAGGCCGAGGCCCCGGTCCGCTCGGGCGACGTGGTCTACATCGCCGACCCGCTGGAGCGGCCTGAGGCGCTGGACGGCCAGACCTACAAGATCAAGTGGCCCGAGAGCGAGCACGCGATCTACATCACCCTCAACGACGTGGTGGTCGGCGGGCGCAGGCGGCCCTTCGAGGTGTTCATCAACTCCAAGAACATGGAGCACTACGCCTGGACCGTGGCGCTGACCCGGATGATCTCGGCGGTGTTCCGCCGCGGCGGCGACGTGAGCTTCGTGGTCGAGGAGCTGAAGGCCGTCTTCGACCCCCGCGGCGGCGCCTGGATGGGCGGCCGCTACGTCCCCTCGATCCTCGCCGCCATCGGCGGGGTGATCGAGCGCCACCTGGTCGAGATCGGCTTCATCCAGGGCGACGGCATGGGCCTGAAGAGCGACCCCAAGGCCGAGGCGATCCGCGTGGGCGAGAAGCCGCGGGGGCCCGCGTGCCCCAATTGCGGGCAGTTCGCGGTGCGGATGGTGGAGGGGTGCTTGACGTGCGGGGAGTGCGGGTTTTCGAAGTGCGGGTGAGGGGGCTGCGCCCCGCGGGTGGTTTGACGGGCTTCGGCCCGTCACGTCAAGCGCGCGCGTCCCGAGCTGACGCAGGGTCCGACCTCCGCGGTTGACCCCGCCGCCACGTGCCCCCACGTTGCGCGGCATGCACGAAACGCTCCGCGCCCTCCCCGCCGACCTTCGCCGCGACCTGACCACGCGGTCGGACCGGGCGGGCCTCCTTCACCTCGCGGGCCATGGCGGGGCGATCGCGGTCACCTCGGCCCTAGTCCTCGCGGGGGTGCCCGGCTGGCCGCTGCTCCTCCCGGTGCAGGGCGTGCTGCTGGTGTTCCTCTTCACCCTGCTCCATGAGACGGTGCACGAGACGCCGTTCGCGAGCCTCCGGCTCAACCGCATCGTGGGGGCGGTAGCGGGGTTTGTCGTGGTCGTGCCCCCGCTCTGGTTCCGCTACTTCCACCTCGCCCATCACCGCCATACCCATGATCCGGCGCGGGACCCGGAGCTTGCCGGAACGCGGCCCATGACGAAGGCGCGTTATCTCTGGCACCTGACCGGACTGCCGACCTGGGCCGCGAACCTGCGGACGCTCGTCGCGAATGCCTGGCGGGTGCCGGGGGATGCCTGGATCCCGGGGCCCGCGCGGCGGCGGGTGACGGTGGAGGCACGGGGCTACCTGCTCGCCTATGCCGCGCTACTGACCGTGGCGCTGGGGCCTGCGCTCTGGCTCTGGGTCGTGCCGGTGCTGCTGGGCCAGCCGTTCCTCCGGGCCTATCTACTGGCCGAGCACACGCGCTGCCCCCATGTCGCGGACATGCTCGAGAACACGCGGACGACGCTGACCGGCCGGCTGGTCCGGTTCGTCGCCTGGAACATGCCCTACCATGCCGAGCACCATGTGTGGCCCACCGTGCCCTTTCACAGGCTGCCCGCGCTGCATGCGCTGCTGCGCGACCGGCTGCGGGTTACGGCGCCCGGCTACCGCGCCTTCAACGCATCGCTCTGGGCCGACCTTCCCCCCCGCCCTTGACTCCCGCCCCCCTTTCCCCCATAGCCCCCATCGCCGCTCGGTTGCGGGCGGTGACTGTGGCATGCCGTGGCCTCCGCAAGGAGGGTCCTGTCGCCGCCCCCGGGGCGGAGAGGAGG
>JANNOT010000253.1:0-2537 GCA_031399375.1 Paraoceanicella sp. | reverse complement strand
ACATCGGCGCCGAGCGACAGGCCCGCATCGGTCGGCGACCCCACGCCCCAGAGCCTGACCAGGAGGCGGAGGGCCGCCGCTGCATCCGCCGATCCCCCCCCGATCCCCGCGGCCACGGGCAGGCGTTTGTCCAGCACGATCCGAGCGCCCTGCCCCGAGGGCCGCAGGACCGCGGCCGCGCGCAGAACGAGGTTGTCCGGCCCCGCGCCGAGCTCGGCCGTCCCCTCGACCGATAGGGTCAGGTCGGGGGCTCGGGTGGCGCGCAGGCGGTCGCAGATGTCGGGAAAGACCACGAGGGAATCGAGCAGGTGGTACCCGTCCGACCGGCGCCCGGTGACATGAAGCGTCAGGTTGACCTTCGCCGGCGCATCCTCGGTCAGCTCCGCCGTCGGTTCAGCCGTCATTGCCCTTGGGCGCGGGCGCGGCGGGGCTCGGCTCCTCGGCGATCACGATGTCGAGGCCGACATCGAGCTTGCGCCGGATGCGGGCGAGGTCCTTCTCCTCCGGCTCGAACGACAGCGCGCGGCGCCACTGGAACCGCGCCTCGAGCCTGCGCCCCACCATCCAGAGCACGTCGCCGAGATGGTCGTTCAGGACCGGGTCCGAGGGGACGAGCTCTACCGCGCGTTCCATCGGGGCGACCGCCTCGTCGTAGCGCCCCAGACGGTAGAGCACCCAGCCGAGCGAATCCGTGATGTAGCCGTCATCGGGCCGCTGCGCGACTGCCCGGCGGATCATGTCCTCGGCCTCGACCAGGTTCCGCCCGAGCTCGACCATGGAATAACCGAGATAGTTCAGAACCAGCGGCTGGTCGGGCTGAAGCTCCAGCGCCCGGCGAAAATCGGCCTCGGCGGCATCCCAGGCACCCGAGCGCTCGTTCGAGATGCCCCGCTGGTAGAAGAGCGGCCAGTGCCGCTGGGCGATGTCGGGTACCAGGCCGATGGCGGTGGTGTAGGCGGTGGCCGCGTCGGCGAACCGCTCCTCGCGCCGCAGCGCATCGGCGAGCGCAGTGGCCGCGCCGAGATCGCCGGGAAACGCCCGGGCGAGCTCCTCGAGCACCACGATCGCCTCGGGGTTGCGACCGGCACCCGCGAGCGTGACGGACCGCCCGATCTCGGCCGGCAGGAACAGGACCGAGCTGCGCGGGACCGCGGCATAGGCCGCAAGCGCAAGTTCGGTCTGGCCGTCATCTGCCAGCATCTCGGCCGAAAGGATCCGCGCCTCCTCCAGCTCCGGGCGAAGGTAGAGGGAGAGCCGGGTCAGCAGCAGTGCAAAATCGCGGTTCTGGTCCCCGCTGCCCAGGACCGCGCCAAAGGTGTAGAGCGCCTCTGCCACGCCCTCGGTGGCGTTCGGGATCAGATCGAAGACTACCGGATCGCCGGTCGCGATCCTGGCGCGCAGGGCCGCAACCGGTGCGTCGGCATCGCCCGCGAGTGCGGTGTCCAGAACCTCGAGCGCGCGGGCCTGCCGTCCGCTCGCGGCAAGGATCTGCGCCCGTGCCAGCAACGCGCGGCGATTCGTGGCGAGAAAGCTGTCATCGGTCGCCTCGAACTGCCGGGCCGCCGTCTCGAGATCGCCCGCCACCGCATGGGCGAGCGCCTTGTGATACCCGCCGAACACCCGCAGCGTCTGGTTGTCGCCAAGCGCATCGAACGCCGCGTCGGCTGCGGCCATGTCGTCCACCGACAGGGCCCAGCCCTTGAGCAACCCGGTCAGGAGGGGGCCGAACGCCTCCGCGCTCGCGTCGATGCGGCGCACGACATCGGGAAACGCCCCCGCCCGCAGCTCTTCGACGATGAACACGAGCGGTGCGTAGCGGTTGTCGGGCGCGATCTTCTCGATCTCGCGCGCAAAGGGAATTGCCGAGGCGACGTCACCCGCGATGATGGAATAGACAAGCGCCCGTTCCAGCAATGCGGGGTTTGTCGGGTCGAGCGCAACCGCGCGGGGGTAAAGCTCGGCCGCGCGCGCGATGTCGCCCGACAGCTCCGCCTGCCGGGCCGAGAGGTAGAAGCCCGAGAGCCCCGCAGCCTGTCCCCCGACAGGCATCAGCACCCCGCCGAGAAGGACGGATGCGGCGAGGAGGGGAATGCGGGCCAGAGCGATCACGGGGGGCACATCTCCGGAAAATGACCACGGCAGCCTAGGGTGCGCGGGGTAAGGAGGCAAGGAACTTGGCCGTGACCCCGACCCTACATGTTGGGATAGTTGGGCCCCTCGCCGCCCTGGGGGGTCACCCAGACGATGTTCTGGGTCGGATCCTTGATGTCGCAGGTCTTGCAGTGCACGCAGTTCTGCGCGTTGATCTGGAAACGCGGGGCGCCGTCCTTGCCCGCCACAACCTCGTAGACGCCCGCGGGGCAGTAGCGCTGCGCGGGCTCGGCATATTTGGGCAGGTTCCAGCCGATGGGAACCGACGCGTCCTTCAGCGTCAGATGGCTCGTCTTGTCCTCGTCTTGGTTGGTGAATCTGTAGGCGAAGTTGGTCAGCCGGTCAAAGCTCAGCACCCCGTCGGACCTGGGTTAGGCGATGGGCGC
>JANNOT010000215.1:0-3074 GCA_031399375.1 Paraoceanicella sp. | reverse complement strand
GAACTGGCAAGCAGCGTGATGCCGAGGCCGACCACATGCTGGGACAGGCCGAACGGGACCGTCAGGACGCCGTGCAGCAGGCCGAAAGCCATCCCCGCCAGCAGCGCCACCCCCACGCCCCCCCAGAGCCCCGCGCCCATCCCGACCCCGATCCAGCCGGCGAAGGCGCCCGCGACCATGATCCCCTCGATCCCGAGATTGAGCACCCCCGCCCGCTCGCAGATCAGCTCGCCCATGGTCGCAAAGATCAGCGGCGAGGCGATGCGCACCGCGGCCGCCCAGAACGTGGCACCGAGCAGGATGTCGAGGATCTCGGTCATCCGCGCACCACCCGGAACCGCGACATGAGGAGCGCGAGGGTCATCAGGAGCAGCGCGGTCGCAAGCAGCATGTCCGCGATGTAGGTCGGAACCCCGGCCGCCCGGCTCATGCTGTCGGCGCCCACGAACACGCCCGCGACAAAGATCGCGGCAGGCACCACGCCCAGCGGGTGCAGCAAGGCGAGCATCGCCACGATGATGCCGGTATACCCGAAGCCGGGCGAGAGGTCCTGGCTGAGATGCCCCTTCAGCCCCGCGACCTCGGAAAACCCCGCCAGTGCCGCGAGCCCGCCCGACAGCAGCGCCGTCTGCACCAGGACGGCATCGACCGGGATCCCCGCGAACCGCGCCGCCCGGGCGTTCAGCCCCACGGCGCGCATGGCAAAGCCGAGCGTGGTGCGCGCCTCGATCACCCAGACCAGGACGGCCGCGATCAGCGCAATCGCAAAACCCCAGTGGAGCCGCAGGCCGGTCACGATCCTGGGCAGGCGCGCCTCGCGCGGCAGGGCCGGGGATTTGGGCCAGCCCATGCCGAGCGGATCCCTCAGCGGCCCCTCGAGCAGGTACGACACGAAGAGCAGGACGATGAAGTTCAAAAGCAGCGTCGTCACCACCTCGTCCACCCCCGCCCGGGTCTTGAGGAGCACGGGGCCGAGCAGCACCAGCGCCCCTGCCACGAGCGCCCCCGCTGCCATCAGCGGCAGGGCGAGCGGCCCGGGCAGGCCCTGGGTGCCGATCAGCACCGTGACGATCGCCCCGGCATAGAGCTGCGCCTCGGCCCCGATGTTCCAGAGCCGGGCGCGGAACGCGACGGCGACCGCAAGGCCGGTGAAGATCAGCGGCGTCGCGCGGTTCAGCGTCTCGAGCAGCGCAAACCGCGAGCCCGCCGCCCCCTGCACGATCAGCCCCAGCGTGGCGAGCGGATCGGCCCCCGCGAGCGCCGCAAGCGCCGATGCGACGAGCACGGTCAGTCCCAGGGCGGCGGCGGGCAGGCCGATGCGGCGTGCGGCGGACGGGGCCGCGATCGCCTCAAGCCGCACGGGAACCCTCGCCCGCCATCCAGAGGCCGAGCGCCGTGGGCCCCATGGTCCCGCGCGCGAAGGGCGGCGAGAGCGCCCCGCCCGAGATGACGTGGATCACGTCCGACAGCTCTCGGATCTCGTCGAGATCCTCCGAGATCAGGAGGATCGCGGCCCCCGCATCCCGCGCGGCAACCAGCCGCCCATGGACATAGGCGATGGCCCCGATGTCGAGGCCCCGCACGGGCTGGGCCGCGAGGATGATCCGCGGCACCCCCTCGAGCACCCGCCCCAGGATCAGCTTCTGCATGTTGCCGCCCGACAGCAGCCGGATTCGCTGCCCCGGTCCCGCGCAGCGCACGTCGTGGGCCGCAATGATGCCGCGGGCAAAACGGTCCGCAGCGCGCCAGTCCATCCAGCCCCGGTGGCTGAACGGGGGCGCGGCGAAACGTTCGAGCACCGCGTTTTCGGTCAAGTCGAGATCGGCGATGGTGCCCGTGCGGTGCCGATCCTCGGGGATGCGCGCGATCCCGGCCGCGATGGCCGCCCGCGGCGACCAGTCGGCCACGGCCGTGTTGCCCAGGAGCATCCGCCCCGCCTGCGGCCGCGAAAGGCCCGAGATCAGGTCGGCGAGGGTGGCCTGACCGTTGCCCGACACCCCCGCCAGCCCGGTGATCTGCCCCGCCCGCAGGGTCAGCGACAGGTCGGCGAGCCCCGGGGCCCGCACGCGGTCGAGCGTGAGCAGGGGGGCGCCCGCCACCCCCGGGGCCACTGCGGGCCGCACGACCTCGGCCCCCACCATCAGGGTGGCGAGCGCGGCGCGGTCGGTCGCCGCCGTCGCGACCGTGCCGACCACCCGGCCCGCGCGCAGGACCACGCAGCGATCGGCGATCGCCATCACCTCGGCCAGCTTGTGCGAGATGAAGAGGATCGAGAGCCCCCGCGCCACCGCCCGGCGCAGCGTCGCGAACAGCGCCTCGGTCTCCTGCGGGGTCAGGACTGCGGTGGGCTCGTCGAGGATCAGGATCCGGGCGTTGCGGTAGAGCGCCTTGAGGATCTCCACCCGCTGCCGCTCGCCCACGCCGAGGCGGCCCACCCGCGCATCGGGGTCCACGGCCAGGCCGAAATCGCGCGCAAGCCCCGCGATCCGCGCCCGTGCCGCCGCCCGGCCCAGCCCCGCTCGCCAGAGCGGGCGGGTGCCCAGCACTATGTTCTCGGTCACGCTCATCTGGTCGGCGAGGGTAAAGTGCTGGTGCACCATTCCGATCCCCGCCGCCAGCGCCGCGCGCGGATTGCCCGGCGGCAGCGGCTGGCCGAACACCTCCACCGACCCTGCATCGGCCACGTAATGGCCGAAGAGGATGTTCATCAGCGTGGTCTTGCCCGCCCCGTTCTCGCCCAGCAGTGCCACGACCTCGCCGCGGTGCAGCGTCAGGTCGATGCCGTCATTGGCCGCGAGGGGGCCGAACCGCTTCGTGATGCCGTCGAGGCGAAGGACGACCTCCGCCCCGGACCCCGCGCTCACGATGCCTTGGGCTCGCCGTCGTCGATGGCGACGGTGTACGTCCCCGCCCGGATCGCCGCCTCACGCTCGGCGACGAGGGTCAGCGCCGCCTCCGGCACCTTGCCCGCGAAGGTGCCAAGCGGGGCGAGCGAGCAGCCCCCCGCCTTCATGAACGAATAGACGCCGTAATTGTCGGCCGCGAACGTCCCGGCCCGTACGGCCGCCAGGGCC
>JANNOT010000209.1:0-12257 GCA_031399375.1 Paraoceanicella sp. | reverse complement strand
TGGGCGAGCGTGGTCACGGCGTCGGCGAGGATCGCCTTGGCGGTATTGATTTCCGCCCCGCCCAGGGTGGCGAGGCGTGCGACCTCGTCCATCGGGACCTCGGTGAAGATCGCGAGGAAGCGGCCCACATCGGCATCGGCGGTGTTGCGCCAGAACTGCCAGAAGTCGTAGGGGCTGAGCCGGTCGGGGTTCAGCCACACCGCGCCCCCCGCCGTCTTGCCCATCTTGGTCCCGTCCGCCTTGGTCAGAAGCGGGGCCACGACCCCGTAGACCTGGGCCCCGTCAACCCGGCGGCACAGCTCCACCCCGTTGAGGATGTTACCCCACTGGTCCGACCCGCCGAGCTGTAGCGTGACGCCCAGACGGCGGTTCAGCTCGAGAAAGTCGTAGGCCTGCAGCAGCATGTAGTTGAATTCGAGGAAGGTCAGCGGCTGCTCGCGGTCGAGCCGGGCCTTCACGCTCTCGAATGTCAGCATGCGGTTAATCGTGAAGTGCCGCCCGTAATCGCGGAGGAACGCGATGTAGTTCAAATGATCGAGCCAGTCGGCGTTGTTGGGCTGGACGGCATCGGTCGGCCCGTCGCCGAAGCGCAGATAGCCGGTAAAGATCCGCCGGATACCGGCCATGTTGTCCGCGATCTTTTCGGGCGTGAGCAACTGGCGCGTCTCGTCGCGGCCCGACGGATCGCCGATCTTCGTCGTGCCGCCCCCCATCAGCGTCACCGGACGCCCGCCGGTCTTCTGGAGCCAGCGCAGCATCATGATCTGCGTCAGGTGCCCGACATGCAGGCTGTCGGCCGTGCAGTCGAACCCGATATATCCCGACACCACGCCGGTTCGCGCCGCCTGATCCAGCCCCTCCGCATCCGTGCAGTCCTGGACGAAGCCGCGGCTCTGGAGCACGTGCAGGAAATCGCTTTTCGGGGTCATGGCCATCGGTCCTTGGGTCGCTCGACGCGCCCGTCTATAGCGGATGGGGCGGCGAAGGGAAGGGTGGGGGCATGCGGGCCTTGGGCTTGATGAGCGGGACATCGCTCGACGGCATCGACGCGGCGATCCTCGACACCGATGGCGAGAGCATCGCGGGCTTCGGCCCCGCGCTCGGCATGGCGCTCGACCCCGGTCTGGCCGCGCGGATCAGGGGCGCATTCGGGTGGGACCCGGCCGAGGATGTGGCGGAGGAGGTGGACGGGGTGCACCTTGCCGCCGCGCGCGCGCTCGGCGGGGCACCGCAGGTCGCGGGCTACCACGGCCAGACCGTCGCCCATGACCCCGAGGCGGGCCGCACGCGCCAGCTCGGATCGGGCGACGCGCTCGCCCGCGGGCTCGGCATCCCGGTCGTCTGGGATTTCCGGACCCAGGACATGGCTGCGGGCGGGCAGGGGGCGCCGCTGGTGCCCGTGTTCCACCATGCCTGCGCCCGGTGGGCGGGGCTCGCGGCGCCTGTCGCCTTTCTCAACATCGGTGGCGTGGCGAATGTGAGCTGGGTGGACCCGCGCGCGCCCGCCCCCTCTGCCCCCGGGGCCTGTGTCGCGTTCGATACGGGGCCGGGCAATGCGCTGATCAACGACTGGATGGCAGGGCAGACGGGTGCAGCGATGGATGCGGGCGGCGCTGCGGGGCGCATCGGAACGGTGCACCGCACGCGCCTGCGGTCAAACACGGCACGGGCCTATCTCGACCGACCGGGGCCGAAATCGCTCGACCGGGACGATTTCGCGGGCGTCCTTGCCGCCATGGCCGGGCTGTCGGTCCCGGACGGCGCCGCAACGCTCGCCGCGTTCACCGTCGATTGCGTGGTCGAGGCGGTGCGCCATTTGCCCTCTGCGCCCGATCGCTGGCTGGTCTGCGGCGGCGGGCGGCACAATGCCGCCCTGATGGCGGACCTCGGCGAACGCCTGCCGGGTGTCGCGCCGGTCGAGGCGATCGGGCTCGACGGCGACATGCTCGAGGCGCAGGCCTTCGCCTTCCTCGCCGTGCGGGTGCTGCGCGGCTTGCCGACCTCCACCCCGACCACGACCGGGTGCCGCGAGCCGGTCTGCGGCGGCCGCATCGCCCATCCGTGACCGGCGCAGGACAAAAACCTGTCCCGACCGTCCGACGAGCGCATCCAACCGGCGCTACCGGCGTGTACCACCACTGACCGTGGCACGAACGCCCCCGCTCGCCCTGATGGGCGGGGGCGTCGTTGGCGTGTGCGGCCGGTGCGTGCCGCGATCCGGTGTCGGGTGCGTCAGGTGTAGGGGTAAAGGGGGGTGCGGTCGTCGCACCCCCGCGTCAGCGTCCGCCGGGATCCCCGAGCCTGCGGGTGACATAGGCCTCCACCGATCCGATCATCTCGTCCATCCCGGGCTCGAAGAAATGGTTCGCGCCCGGCACGATCTGGTGGGTGATCGTGATCCCCTTCTGCTGCTTGAGCTTGTCGGACAGCTTCTGGACCTCGGCCGGGGGCGCCACGCGGTCGGCATCGCCGTTGATGATCAGACCCGACGAGGGGCATGGCGCGAGAAACGTGAAATCATACATGTTCGCGGGCGGGGCGACCGAGATGAATCCCGCGATCTCGGGCCTGCGCATCAGTAGCTGCATCCCGATCCAGGCCCCGAAGCTGAACCCCGCCACCCAGCACTGCTTGGCGTTGGGGTTGAGCTGCTGGAGGTAGTCGAGCGCCGATGCCGCATCCGACAGTTCGCCGATCCCCTGGTCGTATTCACCCTGGCTGCGCCCCACACCGCGAAAATTGAACCGCAGGCAGGTAAAGCCCAGGCGGTGGAACACGTAATGGAGGTTGTAGACCACCTTGTTGTTCATCGACCCGCCGAATTGCGGGTGAGGGTGCAGGATGATGGCGATCGGCGCCTCGCGGTCCTTCTGCGGATGATACCGGCCCTCGAGCCGGCCATCGGGGCCCGGAAAAATCACCTCTGGCATGGGGGGGTATTGCTCCTCGTGGATCCGGGCCGGGAACATCCTTGACGGAATCGCTCGGAATACCTAGAAAGATTCTAAAGTTGGGCGGTCGGACGCCTAGGGTGGCGTTTGGACTTAGGTCTGGCGCGAGGGGCTGTCAACTTGCCGCAGCAGGGCGCGCGATGAAACTGAGCACCAGGGGGCGCTACGCGATGATCGCGCTGGCGGACATGGCGCGCGAGGGGGCCCTGGCCGGGTCCGCATCGCTCGTGTCGCTGTCGGAGGTAGCGGAGCGCCAGAACATCTCGCTTGCGTATCTCGAACAGCTCTTCGTGAAGCTGCGCCGGGCCGAGATCGTCGACAGCGTGCGCGGCCCCGGGGGCGGATACCGGCTCGCCCGGCCGCTGGAACAGATCCGGGTGTCCGAGGTGCTGGCGGCGGTGGACGAGACGATGGATGCGCTGTCGCGCGGCGCGGGCGCCTCGGGGGCAGCCACGGGGACCGAGGCGCAGCGGCTGACGGACAGGCTCTGGGAACAGCTCTCGGCCAATGTCTACGTGTTCTTGCACCAGACGCGGCTGTCGGACATCACAGGCAATCAGTTGACCCCGTGCCCGGCCGTTCCGGCCTTCGTCGAACTGGTGGATGAACGGTGAGCGGCCGGGTCTATCTCGACTGGAACGCGACCGCTCCCCTGCGGCCAGAGGCGCGGGCGGCGATGCTCCAGGCGATGGACGTGGTGGGCAACCCGTCCTCGGTCCATGCCGAGGGGCGGGCGGCGCGGGCGATCCTGAACCGGGCCCGGACGCAGGTCGCGGCCCTCGTGGGCTCTGCGCCCGAGGAGGTCGTGTTCACCTCCGGCGCGACCGAGGCAAACACGATGGCGCTCACCAGCGCGGTCGCCTACGTGGCCGCGACCGAGCATGACAGCGTGATCCGCGCGGCCGAGGCCTGTGCCATGATCGACGCGACCCTGTCGGTCGATGCCGCGGGCCGTGTCGATCCCGACCAGGCCTTGCTCGCCCCCCTCAGGCCGACCGCATGGGACAGCGACCCGGCCGGCCGCCGGGTGGTGGCGGTCGCGGCCGCGAACGGCGAGACGGGGGTGATCGACGACGTGGCATCCGTGTTCGAGGCCGCGCGCGGGCGCCAGATGAGCGGGCATTGCGACATGACCCAGGCGGTCGGGCGGCTGGAGCTGAGCTTTCTCGCGACCGGCGCCAGCACCGCGTCCGTCTCGGCCCACAAGATCGGTGGACCCAAGGGGATCGGCGCGTTCATCCATGACAGCACGACCCTGGCGGGCCAGGCCTTCTCGCCGCGCATCCTCTATGGCGGCGGGCAGGAGCGGGGCTGGCGCGCGGGCACCGAGAACGTGATCGGTGCCGCGGGCTTCGGCGCCGCGGCCGAAGCCGCATGGCACGAGCGCGAGGCAGGGGTGTGGGACAGGGTGGCGCAGATTAGAAATCTTCTAGAAGAGCGGCTTGCTGCTGCCGCCCCCGGCCTTATCTTTGTCGGAGACGGCGCTGCGCGGCTGCCCAACACGACCTGCTTTGCCCTGCCGGGCTGGCGCGGGGATACCCAGGTGATCCAGATGGACCTCGCAGGGTTCGCCGTGTCGGCGGGTGCCGCCTGCTCGTCGGGGCGCGTGGGGCCGAACCGCGTTCTGCGCGCCATCGGCCTAGACGATGCGACCGCCGCGGCGGCGATCCGGGTCTCGCTCGGGCCGACGACGACCGAGGACGCGGCGATGGCCTTTGCCGAGGCCTGGGTCGAACAGTACCGCCGTTTTCGCAAGAGAGCCGCGTAGGGGATTGAAGGGGAACTCGATGACCGCTTTCGACAAATTCGACGGGGCTCTGGCCATCCGCGAGGGCGTGGATGCCGAGACGGTGGAAACCGTCCGCTCGGTTGGCGAACGGTACAAATACGGCTTCCAGAGCGACATCGAGACCGAGTATGCGCCCAAGGGTTTGAACGAGGACATCGTCCGCCTGATCTCGTCGAAAAAGGGCGAGCCGGAGTGGATGCTGGACTGGCGCCTCGCCGCCTATCGCCGCTGGCTGACCATGGACGAGCCGACCTGGGCCATGGTCCGCTATCCCGCGATCGATTTCCAGGACCAGTATTACTACGCGCAGCCCAAGAGCACGCTGGGCAAGCCCAAGAGCCTCGACGAGGTCGATCCGGAGCTGTTGCGCACCTATGAAAAGCTCGGCATCCCGCTGAAGGAGCAGATGATCCTGGCGGGGGTGGAGGGCGAGCCGGGGCGCCGGGTGGCCGTCGATGCCGTGTTCGACAGCGTCTCGGTCGGCACCACGTTCAAGGCAGAGCTGGCGAAGGCCGGGGTCATCTTCTGCGCGATTTCCGAGGCGCTTCGCGAGCATCCCGACCTGGTGCGCAAATATCTCGGCACGGTCGTGCCCGCTTCGGACAACTACTACGCCACGCTGAATTCCGCGGTCTTCTCCGACGGCGCGTTCGTCTACGTGCCGCCCGGGGTGCGGTGCCCGATGGAGCTGTCCACCTATTTCCGGATCAATGCGGAAAACACCGGGCAGTTCGAGCGTACGCTGATCATCGCCGACAAGGGTGCCCAGGTGAGCTATCTGGAAGGGTGCACGGCGCCAATGCGCGACACCAACCAGCTCCACGCCGCGGTGGTGGAGCTTGTTCTGCTCGAGGATGCCGAGATCAAGTACTCGACCGTCCAGAACTGGTACCCCGGCGACGAGAACGGCAAGGGCGGGATCTACAACTTCGTGACCAAGCGCGCCGATTGCCGCGGCGCGCGGTCGAGGGTGATGTGGACCCAGGTCGAGACGGGGTCTGCGATCACGTGGAAGTACCCCTCCTGCATCCTGCGGGGCGAGGCGTCGCAGGGCGAATTCTACTCCATCGCCATCGCGAACAACCATCAGCAGGCGGATACCGGCACCAAGATGATCCATCTGGGCAAGAACACCCGCTCCCGCATTGTGTCGAAAGGGATTTCGGCGGGGCATGCGCAGAACACCTATCGCGGGCTCGTGTCGATGCACCCCAAGGCCACGGGCAGCCGCAACTACACCCAGTGCGACAGCCTGCTGATCGGCGACCAGTGCGGGGCGCACACCGTGCCCTACATCGAGTGCCGCAATACCAGCTCGAAGATCGAGCACGAGGCGACCACCTCGAAGATTGCCGAGGACCAGCTCTTCTACTGTCGCAGCCGCGGCATGACGGAGGAGGAGGCTGTGGCGCTGGTCGTGAATGGGTTCTGCAAGGAGGTCCTGCAGGCCCTGCCGATGGAATTCGCGGTCGAGGCGCAGAAGCTCGTGGCGATCAGCCTCGAGGGGAGCGTGGGGTGACCGACGAGACGGCCAACCTGGTCCTTGAGCACCTGAAGCGGTTCCAGGTGCAGATGAACCGGTTCGAAGATCGCCTGACAAATGTCGAGGCGGACATTCGCGCCATCAAGCAGCATATTGGTGCGCTGGTGTCCTCGGACGCGACGCGCGATGGCAAGGTGGCGACCTTGGAAATCCGCGTCGAACGCATCGAGCGCAGGCTCGACCTGATCGACTGAGGTTCCCATGATCGTGACCACCACCGACCGCATCGAGGGCCACCGGGTCACCGCCTATCACGGCATCGTGGTGGGCGAGGCGATCATGGGGGCCAACATCGTCCGCGATTTCTTTGCGGGCATCACGGACATCATTGGCGGGCGCTCGGGCGCCTACGAGAGCAAGCTTCAGGAGGCGCGGGCGACCGCGCTGGCGGAACTTGAGGAGCGGGCGGCGGGCCTTGGGGCCAACGCCTGCATCGGCATCGATCTCGACTACGAAGTCGTGGGCGACTCGATGCTGATGGTCTCCGCCTCGGGCACCGCCGTCACGATTGCGAAGGACTGAACATGCTGCGTATCGACGATCTGCACGTCCGCCTGGCCGACGAGGACAAGGCGATCCTGAAGGGGCTGACGCTTCACGTGGCGCCGGGCACGGTGCATGCCATCATGGGGCCGAACGGGTCGGGAAAGTCGACGCTGTCCTACGTCCTTGCGGGGCGCGAGGGGTACGAGGTGACCGGCGGCACGGCGGCACTCGCGGGCGAGGACCTGCTGGGGATGGAGCCGGACCAGCGCGCGGCGGCGGGGCTCTTTCTCGCGTTCCAGTACCCGGTGGAGATCCCGGGCGTCTCCAACATGGTCTTTCTGCGCACGGCGCTCAACGCGCAGCGCAAGGCGCGCGGCGAGGCAGAGATGTCCGCCGGTGAATTCCTGAAGCTCGTGCGCGCGACCGCCGCGACGCTGAACATCGATGCGGAGATGCTGAAGCGCGCGGTCAACGTGGGCTTTTCCGGCGGCGAGAAGAAGCGCAACGAGATCCTCCAGATGGCCCTGCTCTCGCCCCGGATGTGCATCCTGGACGAGACGGACTCGGGTCTCGACGTCGATGCGATGCGGCTGGTCGCCGACGGGGTCAACGCACTGCGCGACGCGGGACGGTCCTTTCTGGTCATCACCCATTACCAGCGCCTGCTCGACCATATCCGGCCCGACATCGTGCACATCATGGCCGATGGGCGGATCGTGAAGTCCGGCGGACCGGAGCTTGCACTCGAGGTCGAGCGCAACGGCTATGCCGACATCCTGGGGGAGGCCGCATGACCGCGGTCGCTGCCCGGAAATCCGACGCCGCGCGGGCGCTGCTCGCGGGTCATCCCGCCCCCGCGGACGAGGCGCGGTGGGCCGAGGAGGCGCGCGCCCGCGCACGCGACGCGCTGGTGGCCCAGGGTGCGCCGGCGCCGCGGGACGAATACTGGCGCTACACCGACCCCGCACCCTTCATCGGCACCGAACTGCCGGGGGTGTTCGAGGGCACGGCCATCATGCCCGTGCTCGACGCGCTGACCCTGACCTTCATCGACGGTGTGCTGACCGGCCTTCCCCCGGCGGGCGAGGGGTTGACGATCGAGCCGCTGGCCGCGGCGCTCGGCACGGATCTCCACTGGGCGCGGTCGGTGTTCGGCGTGCTGGAGGGGGAGGGGCAGAGCCCTGTTCCCCGCCCGCTCGCCGCATTCGGCACGGCGGCGGCCCGGAACGGGGTCGCACTCCGCGTGACGGGTCCGGTCGCGCGACCCGTGCACCTGCAGTATTCGGGCACCGGCCCGGCCCTGATGCATCACCTGCTGCGCATCGAGGCGGGCGGGTCGCTGACCCTGATCGAGAGTGGCGCGGCGGGGCGGGGCACCATCGTTCTCGAGGCCGACATGGCGGGCGACGCCGCACTCGACCACCTGCGGCTCCAGGGGCCGGAGGGCGCGCGGATCTGGGCCACCCATCTCTTTGCCCGGCTCGGCGCGAAGGCGCGGCTGAAATCCTGCACCCTCTCGGCCCAGGGCCGCACGACGCGAAACGAGACGGTCGTGACCCTTGCCGGACCCGGCGCCGTCGCCCATATCGCCGGGGCGCGGATCGGCGCGGGCGAGACGCACCAGGACGACACCCTCTTCGTCACCCATGCGGCGCCCGGCTGCGAAAGCCGCCAGGTGTTCAAGTCGGTACTGCGCGGTGGGTCGGTGGGGGTGTTCCAGGGCAAGATCCTCGTGCGCCAGGCGGCGCAGAAAACCGACGGCTACCAGATCAGCCAGGGCCTGCTGCTCGACGAGGACAGCCAGTTCCTCGCCAAGCCCGAGCTGGAGATCTATGCCGATGACGTGAAATGCAGCCATGGCTCGACCGTGGGCGCGGTGGACGAGACGGCGCTGTTCTACCTGATGAGCCGGGGCGTGGACCGCGATACGGCCGAGGGGCTGCTCGTGCTCGCATTTCTCGACGCGCCGCTGGCCGAGATCGCCGATCCGGTGCTGGCCGACGAGCTGCGCGCCGTGCTGGCGGACTGGGCGGGGGCGCGGGACTGACCATGGCCGGGTCGCTCGTCGGTCGGGTGCTGGCAGGCTGGGGGGGCGTGCGCGCCTCGTTTCGCGCCGAGCGGGATGCGACCCCGCGCGAGGCGCAGCTCTTGTTCTACGCCATGCTCGCCTGCCTGCTGTTCTTCATCGCGCGGCTTCCCGCGGTGATGGCGGATCTGCCGCCGGCCATCGCGGGCGACCCCGACACGCGGGCGGCCTATCTCGGGGCGCAGGTGGTGGCATCGGTGCTCTTCGGACCCCTGATGCTCTACGGGGTCGCGGGGCTCGCCCATCTGGGCGCGCGGGCGGTCGGCGGACGGGCGAGCTGGGCCGACGCGCGGCTCGCGCTCTTCTGGGCGCTGCTGCTCGGCGCGCCCCTGATGCTGGTCGCGGGGGCGGCGGCGAGCGTCGCGCGGATGGCCGGTGCGCCCGGGCTTGCGGCCGCCGCAGCCATTGCCCCCTTTGGCGTCCTGTGGCTCTGGGCGGTCTGCCTGGCGGAGGCGGAGGGGTTCGCGCGGCCCGTGCCGGTCTTTGCCGGGCTGCTCGTGCTGCCGGTCTGCGCCATGGGCCTGCTCTATCTCGCCCGTGCGGGCGCCTGAAGGACCCATGATGAACACGACGTTGCAGGACACGGTCTGGCGAACCTTCATCGCGCCACGGGACGCCGCGCGCCAGATCCTCGGCTGGGATCTGGGCTGGCCGACGGTGCTTCTGGTCATTGCGACGGGGATTGCGGTCGATCTGCTAATCACCCAGGTCCTCATGATGGATCTGCCGGAGACCCTGCGCGAGGATCCGATCGTGGTCCTCCAGGGCACCTCCTTCGGCGGGGTGGCGTTGCGGGTGGCGGCGGTCTTTACCGTGAGCGCCCTGGTGACCTGGATCGGCCGCGCCTTCGGCGGGTCGGGAGACCTGCCGCGGGTGACCTCGGCCGTCGCCTGGGTGGGGCTGGCCAGCGCGCTTCTGGGCATCGTCCAGCTGGTCGGCCATTTCCTGATCCCGCCGCTGATGGGGATCGTCAACATCGCGCTCGGCCTGCTGGGGCTCTGGATCCTCGCCTGCTTCGTGGCCGAGGCACACCGGTTCGCGAGCACGCCGCGCGTTGCCGCGGCCCTTCTGGGATTTGCAATCCTGATCACCCTCGTGCTGATGCTCGTCGTCAGCCTCGGCACCGCAGGAGCCTGAGCGATGTATGATGTCGAGGCGGTGCGCCGCGACTTTCCCATCCTGTCGCGCACCGTCCACGGGGTGCCGCTGGTCTATCTCGACAACGGCGCATCGGCACAGAAGCCGCAGGCGGTGATCGACGCGGTGGCGCGGGCCTATTCCGCGGAATATGCCAACGTGCACCGGGGGCTTCATTTCCTGTCCAACCTGGCGACCGACAACTACGAGGCGGTACGCGGCAAGCTCCAGCGCTTCCTCGGCGCGGCGCGCGAGGACGAGATCTTGCTGACGACCGGATCGACCCAGGCCCTGAACCTCGTCTCCTATGCCTGGGGCATGGCGAATCTGGCGGCGGGCGACGAGATCGTGCTGAGTGTGATGGAGCACCATGCCAACATCGTGCCGTGGCATTTCCTGCGCGAACGCCTCGGCGTCGTCCTGAAATGGGTGCCGGTGGACGCCGTGGGCGATCTGGATCCGCAGGTGGTGCTCGATGCCTGCGGGCCGCGCACGCGGATGATTGCGGTCACCCACATGTCCAACGTGCTCGGCACGGTCGTGGACGTCGCCACGATCTGTGCCGAGGCGCGGGCCCGCGGGATCGTGACCGTGATCGACGGCAGCCAGGCCGCGGTGCACATGCCGGTGGATGTGGCCGCGATCGGCTGCGATTTCTACACCATCACGGGGCACAAGCTCTACGGCCCCTCCGCCTCCGGCGCGCTCTATGTGCATCATGCGCGCTATGCAGAGATGCAGCCCTTCATCGGCGGGGGCGACATGATCCGAGAGGTCCACCAGGACCGGATCACCTGGAACGATCCCCCGCACAAGTTCGAGGCAGGGACCCCGGGGATCGTCCAGACCATCGGGCTCGGTGCGGCCATCGACTATGTGACCGCGCTGGGGATGGAGAACATCGCCGCCCATGAACGTCGCCTGCGCAACTATGCCCAGGCGCGGCTCGGCGGGCTGAACTGGCTGACGATCCAGGGCAACTCGGCGGGCAAGGGGGCGATTTTCTCCTTTGCCATGGCAGGCGCCGGCCATCCCCACGACATCTCCACCGTCGTGGACCGCAAGGGGGTCGCGGTGCGCGCGGGCCACCATTGCGCCCAGCCCCTGATGGAGCATCTGGGGCTCAGCGCCACCTGCCGCGCCTCCTTCGCGCTCTACAACACCGAAGGGGAGGTCGACGTGCTGGTCGACGCACTCGAGACGTGCCACCGCCTGTTCGGTTGACTATTCGGGCTCGATCCGCGTTATCCCGACGGCGCCCGAGCGGGCGTCTTCGGGATCGAGCGACATGCGGATGTAGTCGCCCCGGCGCCAGAGGGCCGAGAGATTGTCGTAGAACCGCGACAACGGGTGCCCGCTTTCCCCCGTCGCCACGATGTAGACCGATCCGTCGGGATCGGCGAAATCATAGACGGCGCGAAACCCTCCCGCATGGACGCTGGCATAGGGGTTGGCCCCCCGGTGGCGCATCTGCCCGCGCATCAAGGTGAAGTCGTCGCCCGAGGTGGGCTGGAGGATGTTGACGAAGAGCGAGAAGGGGAAGATCTCGCCCAGGACCGCATGGCGATGCTGGGCCACATGGGCGTCACCCCAGCGCCAGCTGTCGACCTGGGCGCCGTAGCGCTCGGTCAGCTCGGTCAGCGCGTCGTCGAGCGCTATGGCCGCTATCTCGCCGCAGGTCTCCACCCCCTCGGTCTTGGTCACGTCGCACCAGGCCCCGGCCCCCTCGACGTTGCGCAGGACCCGCTCGAGAAAGACCGGATCGGGTGCGGCCACCTCGTCGATCAGCGGGCCAAGCTCGTCGGTCGCGAGCCTGCGCTGGAGCGCCGCGAGCCAGGCGGTGAAGATCAGCGGTTCGGGCGCATGCTCGGACATCTCGCCGTTCCACTCGGCCAGCCGCTCGAGGGCGCGCTGGCGGAACCGGCCCGACGCATCCTCGGGCCGCGGCTGGCCCGCCCACCAGAGCCCGCGGGCCATCAGCGGCAACAGGGTGCGCGCGGTCTCGGACACGATGTCGGTCTGGATCTCCATGAAGCTTTCGCGCGAATGAAACTCCCGCGCCGCGAGGAGCCGGGTCGCTCGCAGGATGCGCTGGCTGTCGCCCCAGTCGAGGTTCAGGTGCCGGGGAAAGGGCGCATCCGTCGTGCGGTTATTGGTGTTGACCACGACCCCACCGGGCGGGTTCATGACGAAGGGCATCTCCTCGAACGGCACCCGGCCCATCCAGTCGTTCTCGGCCACCCAGCCCGGCACCGGCAGGCGGCC
>JANNOT010000268.1:0-3811 GCA_031399375.1 Paraoceanicella sp. | reverse complement strand
GAAATGCTTGGGGCAGGGCGGGCGATGACCCAGTCATGCGACGCGCTCCTCCCGCGCTCGACCCTCGCGGGGCACGGGCGGGTGCGCGCGCATGTAGGCCCGCACGCGCTCGATTGTGCGGACCGTGCACCCGCCCCCTGCGCGGAGGCGCTTGTAGAAATGCCCACCCTGGCCGCACGCGGCGGAGAGCGACGACGGTGCGATGCCCCGCGCGTGGCAGTAGGCGTCCATATCGTCGAGAAGGGCTGCGAACTGGTCCATGGCGGCAACCATGTTGTGAAAAACCACAGATCGTCAATTGGGAATCTCACATTTGAGATCTGTGAGAAATCACACGATCCTAACCGAATGGACAGTCAAGAACTGATACGCAGCAATCTCAAGCGGTTGATGGAGGAGCGCGGCTACACCGAGCACGCGCTCTCCGTCGCTGCCGCCGCCGGTCCCACGGCTGTGCGCGACATCCTCAAGATGAACAAGCGCGGCGCTCGCATCGACACGCTCGAGAAGCTGGCAAAGACTCTGAATGTGACCGTTCTCGACCTGATACTGGAAAAGGACAAGGCCGCTACGGCCAATCTGATCCTCGGCTGGGCTGAAAGTCAGTCGACGGACCTTCTGCGCCAGTTTCTCCTCTTTCTGCAATCACAAGACCGCGCGCCTCAACCTCAGCTTGCACAACCCAGGAAAGCGCTGCCGCGACCTGATCCGGCTCCGCACGATCAAGACAGCGCCTGATCTCTTCTAGCACATACCGTCTGTCGTCTTGCACACCCTTACCCGTGTTCCGTTATGATGCGTGTTCCATATATGTTCATGTTTCCACATCTTGAGAATGACCCATGATGTCTTTCATGCGGTCGTTTTGGAGTCGTGGTTAATGGAATGGATCCTCATCTGGCTCGCCTTCGCCTTCCTCTGTGGCATCATCGCGCCGTCGCGCGGGCGCAGCGGTCCGGCCTGGTTCGCGCTTGGATTGCTCTTCTCTATCTTCGCGCTCGTCGCCCTCCTGGCGCTGCCCAGGCACGATATGGCGCCAAAGATGACCGACGCCGAGGCCTTCTTCGCCCGGAAGGCCGAGCGTGAGGGCACGACGCTCGACGGCACCCCGCTCCACAAGACCTGCCCGCGCTGCGCCGAGGAGGTGAAGTACGCCGCCGTGGTCTGCCGGTTTTGCGGCCATGAGTTTGGCGAGCCCCAACGCGACGACACCGACCGCCGCACGCGTTCACTTTACGCGGACCGTAGGCGGGACTAATCGCCAGAATTGTGGTTTTTCACAAGTTTGGACTTGATGTTGTGAAAAACCACAGGCAACGTACCCCCGTAACCACCCACGGAGGTACCCGATGCCACCCGTCCAGCCGATCCCGACGAAGCTCGACCTGGAGTTCGCTCTAGCCCACGCCCTTGTCGGCGCTCGGCTGGGCGGCGTGCCCGACACAGCTATTGCCGCCGCCCTGGCGTCCCACCTCGGCCACGTCCATGCGCCCGATCAGCCTGCCCCGCCGATCGCATACATCCTTGACTTCCGCACCGCCGTCGACGCGCTGACCTCCCGCGCCCGGATCGGCGGGCTGGATGACGAGCAGATCGGTGAGGAGCTGGAGGAGGCCGCCCACGCGCTGCTCTACCCCAGCGACGACCACGCAGCGAACGACGCCGACGACGTGCGGCCCGCCAAGCTTGCGGGGTTCCGCCCGTGACGCTCCGCATCGCCCTCATCACCGACCTGCCAGAGTTCGTCGCCGAGGTTCACGCCCTTGTCGCGGGCGGCCGCGACGGCGGCCTCGACGAGGACGACACGGCCGAGGCGCTGGAGGAGATCGCCAACCAGCTCTACCTCGCCGCCCTCGACCCCGAGCTTCGCCTGGGCCGGAATGAGGAGGTCGACCTGTGACCCCCGCCCCGACCCTGACCATCCTCATCGGCACCTCGCTCTGCCCGACCGAGGTGGAGGCCGTGGCGGCCGAGGCCGCGGGCCTGACCACCGGCGCGGTCCCGATGCCGTGGGAGGTGTGCCACCGCCTGACCCCCCACATCGTCGCGGCCCGCCTGGCCGCACGCTGGCTCGAAGACCTGGTGGGGGCGCACCATGCTGACCGGGGCTGAGGTTTCCCTGGCCCGGATCGGCGAGGCTCTCCGGCGTGTCGACCTGTCGGACTGCGACGGACACACCCCGGGCCCCTGGATGGTCTGCCGCGGCATCATCCACGCGGGCGGCGGACCGGTCGCGGAATTCTGGACCCGGCCGTCGGGCGCCGACCGCGCCCTGATCGAACGCGCGCCCGACCTGCTCGCGGCCTATCGCGCCGCCCTCGACCTCGAACAGCGCCACCGCCGAATGGTCGACGATCTGTCGCGCCTCTTCCGCGACCCCGCCGCCATCGCCCGCTTCGTCCGCACCGAAGGGATCACCCCGTGACCCACGCCACCGAGATCGACGCCGCCACGCGCGCACATGCCGCCCGCCGCGACCTGGAGAAATGCCTGTTCCGCCACGCCGCCCGAATCGAACTCGGCATGGGAACTCCCCCCGCATCAGGACTTCCCGATCTGTGTCGGGAGCTCGCCACCGCCGCAAATCCGCTTGGCCAATCGGATGCGGACCTGGTGGACGAAGCCCGCCGCCGCCTGACCGCCTACGGCACCGCCCAGGCCGCGGCCCTGGCAGCCATCGCGGAGGTGATCGACACCTTCGCCGATGACATCGGGGACCCTCGTTCCCCCGATGCGGGCCCGGACCGCGAACTCCGGGATTCCTCCCTGAACTCGGGCGGAGCCTCGGCTCCGCCCGCCTTTTCGCGGGACGCAGGCTGGTACGAGCCTGACGACCTGCGCTTCGCCATGGACCCCACAATCCCCGAGCCGCGCCACCCGCGGCGGGCCCTCAATACCCCACCCCGCCCCGACTGGGCCGAGGACCCCCACCAGCCCGCCGCCGACCCCCACCAGAACCCCGGCGCCAGCCTCCTAATCTTCCCGCTCGTGATCGTGGTTCTGACCGCAGCCCTCGCCTTCGCCGGCGGCTTCGCGACGGCCACGGCGATCGTCGGCTGAGCGCGCTCGCCCCATCCCGCGAAAGGACCCCCATGCCCTCCGACACCCCCCGCGACCCCGGCGCCCAGACCTTCGCCCAGTTCCTGCAGCTCGTGGACTATGGCGAGGCGCACGGTGCCACCTCGGACGCCCTGCGCCGGGTCCTCGACGCAATGCAGGAGCACGCCGCCGACAATCATGGCGCGGCAAAGGGCGAGGTGACGGTCAAGGTCGCCCTCGCCCTCGACCGCGGCGCGCTCAAGGTCAAGGTCCGCACGACCCGCAAGCAGCCCGAGCAGGCCGGGCACGAGGCGACCCTATTCCTGACCCCCGACGGCCTGCCGACCGCCCGCGATCCGCGCCAGGCGACCCTCAACCTCACCGTCGCCAGCGGCCCCGCCGCGGCACCCAAAGCCCTCTGACCCGAAAGGCCCGCCATGACCACCGAACCCGAATTGCGCACCCTGATCGCCACGGTGCAGAAGGCCTACGAGCCGACCATAATTCAGATTGAGCCGCCCTACGATGATGAGCGGATGCGGCCAATCTCCCTTGTTCTGACGCCCGATAATGCGGGCGGCATCCGCATCACGGACTTCACGGACACCTTCGAGAAGCGCGCCGCCTACCCTGCGGCCATTACCGGCACGGCCCAGGCCGAGACGCTGGACAGCCTGATCGAACTCGTGATCAGGCATCGCGATCCGTACTCCGCCCTGTTCCTCGCGGGCCTGCGCGAGGGCAGCCCCAGCCTGACCGCGGTGATCGACTA
>JANNOT010000193.1:0-5435 GCA_031399375.1 Paraoceanicella sp. | reverse complement strand
GCTGGACAAGGTCCGGGGCGAGGTGCAGCGGGGCGACCGGTTCCTGATCTGCACCGACGGGCTGACGCGCTACGCGGATGCGGGCCTGCTCGGCGCCATGCTCGCCAGCCGGTCGATCGAGGCGGTGGCCGACGCGCTGATTGACCACGCGCTCGCCCAGGGTGGCGAGGACAACGTGTCGGCGATCCTGATCGACATCCTCTGAGCCCCGCTCAGATCGCAGCGCGACGGCTTTCCTCGATGTAGATCTCGCGCAGGCGCCGCGTCACGGGCCCGGGCGCGCCGTCACCCAGGACCACGCCGTCGATCTCCACCACCGGCATGACGAAGGCCGAGGCGGCGGTCACGAACGCCTCCGCCGCCTCCTGCGCTTCCTCTATCGTGAAGGGACGTTCCTCGATGGTGAACTGCGCCTCCTCGGCGTAGCGGATGACCGAGGCGCGGGTGATGCCATGGAGGATCTCGGTCCCGAGCTGGCGGGTCACGATCTTGCCCGCCCGGGTGACGATCCAGGCGTTGTTGGACGTCCCCTCGGTCACGAACCCGTCCTCGACCATCCAGGCATCGTCCTTGCCCGCCGCCTTGGCCATCATCTTGGCCATGGACGGGTAGAGGAGCTGGACGGTCTTTATGTCCCGCCGCCCCCAGCGCTGATCCTCGACCGCGATGACCTTCAGCCCCCGCTCGGCGGCGGGGTTGTCCACCAGCTGCCTCGCCTGGGTGAACATCACGAGGCTCGGCGTGGGATCCTTGGGGTAGAGGAAATCCCGGTCCGCGGCGCCCCGGGTGACCTGGAGGTAGATCATCCCCTCCTCCACCGCGTTGCGCGCGACCAACTCGCGATGGATCGCCAGCAATTCGTGGTCATCGACGGGCGCGGGCATGTCGAGCTCGGCCAGCGAGCGGTGCAGCCGCGCGACATGGCCGGGAAACTCGGCGAGCTTGCCGTCCAGGACCGAGGTCACCTCGTAGACCCCGTCGGCAAAGAGGAACCCGCGGTCGAAGACCGAGATCTTCGCCTCCTCCTCCGGCACGTAGTCCCCGTTAACGTACACGATGCGGCTCATCCCAGTCCCCTCATCCCCAGAGCGCGGGCGTGGGCGGATGCACCCCCTGCGCGTCGTAGTGCAACGGCGCGTCCCGGTCGGCGGCGAGCAGGAGCGGGCCGTCGAGATCGGCGATCTCCGCCCCCTGGGCCACCAGCACCGCGGGTGCCATGGCGAGCGAGGATCCGACCATGCAGCCCACCATCACCCCGAACCCCGCCGCCCGCGCCGCCTCGCGCAGCGCCAGCGCCTCGGTCAGCCCGCCGGTCTTGTCGAGCTTGATGTTGACCATGTCGTAGCGCCCGGCGAGATGCGGCAGGCTGGCGCGGTCATGGCAGCTTTCGTCCGCGCAGACCGGCAGCGGCCGGGCGATGCCCGCCAGTGCCGCATCCTCGGCCGCGGGCAGGGGCTGTTCGACCAGCGCCACGCCCAGGCGCACAAGGGCGGGCGCGAGCGCCTGGTAGGCGTCCAGGCTCCAGCCCTCGTTGGCATCGACGATGATTTTCGCCCGCGGCGCCCCGGCGCGCACCGCCTCGATGCGCGCCATGTCACCCTCACCACCCAGCTTGACCTTCAGGAGCGGGCGGTGCGCGTTCTGGGCAGCCTTGGCGCGCATCGCCTCGGGCTCGGCGAGCGACAGGGTGTAGGCGGTCACGACGGGGCCCGGCGCAGGCAGCCCGGCGAGCGCCCAGGCGGGCTTGCCGTCGGCCTTCGCGTGCCAGTCCCAGAGCGCGCAATCGAGCGCGTTGCGCGCCGCCCCGGGTGGCAGTTCCGCCAGCAGCCCCAGCCGGTCGCAGCCGCGGGCGAGCGCCGGTTCCACCGCGCGGATCTGCGCCTCGACGCTTTCCATCGTCTCGCCATAGCGGGCATAGGGGACACATTCGCCCCGCCCCGTCACCCCGTCGCGGGTCAGCGTCACCGTCAGCACCCGCGCCTCGGTCCGCGACCCGCGCGAGATGGTGAACACCTCCGCCAGCGCGAACACGTCGCGGGTGATGTCGAGCCTCATGCGAGCGCGTCCACCAGCCGGTCCGCGCCGGTGCGGAACGGGTCCACCGTCGGCAGGCCCATGCGCGCCTCGGTCTCGGCCAGGTAGGCATGGGCGTCGGCCTCGGACAGGGCCGAGGTGTTGATCGAGATCCCCACCGTCCGCACGTCCGGATTCACGATCCGCGCCATCAACTCCGCCGCCTCGCGCAGGGCCTCGAGGCTCGGAAGGGTGTAGTCGGGCAGGCCGCGCATGTGCTGGCGCGTCGGCTCGTGGCAGAGCACCAGCGCGTCGGGCTGCCCGCCATGGATGAGTGCGAGCGTGACCCCAGAATAGGACGCGTGGAACAGGCTCCCCTGCCCCTCGATCAGGTCCCAGTGGTCGGGATCGTTGTCGGGCGTCAGGTACTCCACCGCCCCGGCCATGAAATCGGCCACCACGGCGTCGAGCGGCACGCCTGACCCGGTGATCAGGATCCCGGTCTGGCCGGTCGCGCGGAACGTCGCCTTCATCCCCCGCGCGGCCATCGTCTTGGACATGGCGAGCGCCGTGTACATCTTCCCGATCGAACAGTCGGTGCCGACCGCGAGCATCCGCTTGCCCCGCCGCTTCTTCCCGTTGGCGATGGGATAGTCCACGGGCGGCACCCGCACGTCGTGCAGCGCGCGGCCGTGCTCCACCGCCGCGGCCACCAGCTCCGGCTCGTCGCGCAAAAGGTTGTGGAGGCCCGAGGCGAGGTCCATGCCCGCCGCCAGCGCCTCCTTCAGCACGGCGATCCAGGCGGGCGAGATCACGCCGCCGCGGTTCGCCACCCCGACCACCATCGTCCGGCACCCCGCCGCCGCGGCCTCGGCCACCGTCATGTCGGGCAGGCGCATATCGGCGTTGCAGCCCGGCATCCGGTACTGGCCGAGCGAGACGCCGGGGTTCCAGTCGCGGATCCCCTGGGCGACCTTGGCCGCCAGCGGATCGGCGGCATCGCCGAGAAAGAGCAGGTAGGGGGTGGCAATCATCGGCAGGCTCCGCAGGTCGGGACGGGGGCCCCCATCCCTCCCACGCGGCGCGGGCCGGTGCAAGGGCGGGCTATTCGGCGGCGAGCGGGGCTGGTTGGGGCAGGGCAGGCAGCCTGCCGTCGAGCGCCCGCAGCGCCTCGTGCGGGGCGAATTCCTCCGGGATGGCGCAGAGCCGCAGGCGGGTGCAGAGCCGCCCGACCGCGGGCGAGGCCGTCAGGACGGCGAAGGGGATCGCGAGCCCGAGCCCGGCCAGGATCGGCGCCGCCCAGACCAGCGCACCCGGCGCCCGGGCCTCGATCAGCCAGAGCAGACCGAGGCCCATGGCGGTCTGGGGCCAGAGCCCCCGCGCCGCCTCGGACCAGCGCAGCGAATAGGCATCGCGCACCTGCCCGCCCCAGACCACCCGCTTGCCGAAGAGAAGCCCGATCAGGAACAGGGTGACCCGCAGCGCGACGACGGGCGAGATCAGGACAGAGAACACGGTCTCCACCAGCGCCCCGGCAACGAACCGCCCCGCGCCGCCATAGGCGCGCACCCCGCCCGGCCGCAGCGCGATGTCGATCCAGCCCGCGATCTTGGGAAACAGGCTGACGGCGATCATGATGAAGAACATCGAGACGCCGAGGGCGAAGTTCACGTCCATGCCCTCGCCCGCGATCATCTTCCAGGCGCCCGCGACGGTCATCGCCATCCAGGCGGGGGCACCGAAATACATCGCGATAGCGGCAAACACCTGGAAGCGGCTCATGGGCATCAGGCCCGGCGTGGGCAGGAAACGCCAGTACTGCATGTTGCCCTGGCACCAGCGCAGGTCGCGCTTGGTGAAGTCGAGCAGGGTGACGGGGTTGTCCTCCCAGCTTGCGCCCTCGACCGGGATCACCCGGACCTCGAACCCCGCCCGGCGCATCAGAGCCGCCTCGAGCTGGTCGTGGCTGAGCACGTAGCCGCCGAGCGGCCCGCTCCCGGGCAGGGTCGGAAGGTGGCAGTCATCGCGGAACGGCTGGGTGCGGATGATGGCGTTGTGGCCCCAGTAGGGCCCGCAATCGCCATGCCACCACGCCGCCCCCATGGTGAAGCTGCGCATCCCGTGGCGCATCCCGAACTGGAAGATCCGGGCGAAGGCGCTTTCAGACGGCGTACCGACGACGAGCGACTGGAGGATGCCGATCTTCGGATAGACCTCCATGATCCGGACCATCCGCAGCACCGTTGGCCCCGCCATCAGACTGTCGCTGTCGAGCGGCAGGTAGAACGTGTAGTCCTGGCCCCAGCGCAGGAGCCAGTCGCGCACGTTCCCGGCCTTGTACCCCTCGTTCTTCTCGCGGCGGCGATAGACGGCACCGGGGCCGAGCAGCGGGCGGATGCTCTCGAACGCCGCCTCCTCCTCCCGCGCCACCGTGGGCTCGGAGGTGTCCGACAGCACGTAGACGTCAAAGAGCCCGCCCTGCCCCGTCGCATCGATGGACCGGCGCACCTCGAGCAGGCGTGCGAGCGCGCGCGCGGGATCCTCGTTGCGCAGGAACATCAGGATCGCGGTGCGCGCGGTGACCGGGGCGTCGGGCGCGGCCAGATGGGGTGCGGCGCGCAGCAGCGCATCCTTGGGTCCATGCAGGAGCCAGAGCCCGATCACCGCGTTCCAGAGACCCATAACCGTCCAGGGCGTGCCGATTAGGAACGCGACCAGGATCACGATGTCCGCCGCCGTCCACCCGTCGCCGCCGAAGATTGTGGCGATCCCCCAGGTCAGGACCGCCATGGTGACCAGGTTCAACACCGCCACCACGACGCGGCGACGAAAGAGCGTGGCGCGGGGCTGGAGGCCCGCGGGCGTCATCGCATCGGTCATGGTCATGCCTTCACCCCCGGGCTGGACGCTGCCCGCTCGGTTGATATGGTCCGGGGCGCGGCACGCTGTAAGGGCACGGCCCCCAAGATCGTGGCCCCAGGCGCCGTTTCGCGAAAGGATTGCCGATGACCCCGCGCGCGCTCTGGTACACCGGACCCGGACAGGCAGAGCTGCGCCCCGCCGACCCCGGCACGGGCACGGCGGGGGTCCGCACGCTCTTCACCGGCCTGTCGCGCGGCACCGAGCGGCTGGTGTTCGAGGGACGGGTGCCCGAAAGCGAATGGTCCCGGATGCGCGCGCCCGCGCAGGAGGGCGCGTTCCCGTTCCCGGTGAAGTACGGCTATGCCAATGTGGGGTCGGTGATCGACGGCCCCGCAGGGCTTCTCGGCCGCACCGTCTTCTCGCTGACCCCGCATCAGGACCATTTCCGCACCGACCCCGCGCGGCTGACGATCGTGCCCGACGCGGTGCCGCCGGCCCGTGCGACGCTGGCGGCGAACATGGAAACCGCGCTCAACGCGATCTGGGACGCAGAGCTTGCG
>JANNOT010000126.1:0-4571 GCA_031399375.1 Paraoceanicella sp. | reverse complement strand
GTGGCCCACCGCGGGATCGGGAATGCCGTTCGAGGCGGGATAGTCCCAGAGCGTGGGGTCCAGCCGCTCCATCCGGCGGTAGAACGCATAGAGTGTCTCGGCCCCGCCGGTCAGAAGCGCCGTGTTCACGTTGACCGTTCCCGTCGGCGTGCCGCCGCCGCCCAGGGCCGCAAGCCGGGGGGTGTAATATGCCGCCGCGTAGGCGTCCGGCTCGTTCACGCCCATCGTGATTGCCGGATGCGGTCCCGCATCGCAGGCGCCGGCGGTCAGGCACGGGGGGCGGGGCATCGGGCCGAACGCCCCGTTGGCAAGGTTGCCGACATAGTTCTGCCGCGATGCCTTGTTTTCGACCGTGTCGGGATAGGCCGAGACGAGCAGCGGATCCGACGGCCCGCCGCCCACGCTCGGGGTTGCGCCGGGCAGGGGGCGCGGTCCGTTCGGCACCGTGGCCGCCTGGGCCGCCGCGAGATAGAGCGGTATCTCGCCCCGCTGGATCCGGCCATGCACCGCGGCGATGTCGGGTGTGAAGAAATCGCGCCGGGTCCGCCCCGCCTCGACCGGCGGGTCACTGGCCAGGATGTCCGCCATCCCGTCATCGTAGAGATCAAAGCGCGCGTCGAGCCCGGTCACCACGCTGCCCGCCGGGGCCGCGCGCACAAGCAGGCTGTCGTTCACGCAGGCAAGCCCGGTCTCGACGACTGCGAGCAAGCATTCGTCGCGGAGCTGCTGGATCGCCACGGGACTGGTATCGCCGCGGAATCCGGGGAGGAGCGAGAGATCGGCGCTGTCGCAGACCCGCGAATCCGTCCCCATCGTCTGGACCGGATCGGCGATCAGGCCGAGGAGGATCTCGCCCGCGCCGGGCGAGAGCGCCTGCGCCGCATCCGCGGTCAGCTTCATCCGCAGCCCCTGTCCGTTCTCCAGGGTCTGGCGCAGGGTGTGCGTGGAGCTGTCCTCGAACGGGTTGCACATGACCAGGGTCGTCATTCCCGCGCAGGTCGACTGGCGGGCCGTGGCAACCGCGATGGTCCCCACGGGAAGGCTGCCGATCCGCGCACCGTCCGAGCCGACGTTGAGCTCGAGCAGCGACGCGCGCACGGCCCGCGTGTCGGCGACGGCCAGCACATGGGAGGCGCGCCCGTCTTCATCGGTGCGCAGGCCCTCGATACGGCCGGGATCGAATCCGCCATCCGGTCCGGTCGGCGCCGCGGTCAAGAAGACGAGCGCCGCGGTGGTGAAGTTTCCCCCGCCTTCGGTAAAGAGGCTCGACTTGCGCACCGCCTCGCCCGCCTGCGACGCGCGGCTGACCGCCCCGGTCCGCCCGTCCAGCTCGGCCGCCGCGGCAAGGGCCACCTGGTCGATATAGGACTGCATCTGGGAATGGGCGCTGTAGGCGCGACCGAAATCGATCACCATCCCGATGGCGCCGAACAGCATGACGCTGAAGATGACGACCTGGATCGTCACCAAAGCACGCGCATCGCGGACGAAGCGGGTCAGCGGCGCCTTTGGCCTCGCCGTCGCGTGGATGATCTCGGCCCTCCAGACCCTGTCAGGATATGCCCGCAGCGCCCCGGGGTCAAACGGCCCGCCGCCGCAGGTCGCCACCCGCGCCGCCTACGGCACCCGGGGGCAGGGCTTTGACCCCGCGCGCCGAACGCGCTAAGGGCCGCGGATGGACCACGTGCCCATCCTGGCGCTCTTTGCCTTTGCGCCGATTGTCGATCCGGCGGCGGCGGCCGATCGGCTGCGCGAGACGTGCGTGGCGGCCGGGGTCCGGGGCAAGATCCTCCTGGGGGAGGAGGGGGTGAACGCCATGCTCGCCGGACCCGAGGCGGGCCTTGCGACCGCGCGGGCCGCGATGCGCGACGTCGTTGCGGGCGCGCGCGTGGTGGAGCGTCTGGCCGATCCGGGAGGCCCGCCCTTCGTGCGGCTGATCGTGCGCGTCAAGCCCGAGATCGTGCCGCTGGGCGAACCCGCGACAGGAGCGCCCGGGACGCGCGTCGCCCCGGCCGACTGGGACGATGTGCTCGCCGATCCCGGAACGGTCGTGATCGACACCCGCAACCGGTACGAAACGGCCATCGGGACCTTCGACGGCGCGCTCGATCCCGGGCTCGACCGCTTTCGCGACTTTCCCGCGTGGTGGGCGGGCGCGGCCCAGACGCTGGCCGGGCGGCGGGTGGCGATGTTCTGCACCGGCGGGATCCGGTGCGAGAAGGCGTCGCGCTGGCTGACGGCCCGGGGGGTGGGCGAGGTGCTGCAGCTCGATGGCGGGATCCTCGGCTATCTCGCCGACATCCCGCAGGCGCAAAGCCGATGGCAGGGCGCGTGCTTTGTCTTTGACGGGCGGGTCGCGGTCGGCCACGGTCTGGTTCCGACGGGCCACGGGCTCTGCATCGCCTGCGGCCATCCCGTGGCCCCGCCCGCCCCTTGCCAGGGCTGCGGCGCGGTCCCTCAGGCGGTGCGCAGCCCGAGCGGGCGTTCGCGCACCGGCAGATGCACCAGCGCCGAAAAAGCACCGACGGCGATTCCGACCCACCAGACGGCATCGTAACCGCCATAGCGGTCATAGAGCGCGCCGCCGAGCCAGACCCCCATGAACCCCCCCATCTGGTGGGACAGGAACACGATCCCGTAGAGCGTGCCCATGTAGCGCAGCCCATAGATATGCGCGACGAGGCCCGAGGTGAGCGGGACGGTGGCGAGCCACAGGAACCCCATCGCGGCGGAAAAGATCAGCACCGATGCCGGGGTCATCGGGACGAGGATGAAGATCGTGGCCACCAGCGTGCGCGCGACATAGATCCAGACGAGCAGCAGCCGCTTCTGGTATGTGCGCCCCAGCCACCCCGCCAGGAGCGTGCCCGCGATGTTCGCGGTCCCGATCACCGCGAGGGCGAGCGCACCGAGCCCCGACGCGCTCGTGATCCCGATCCCCGCCAGGAGCCCGTCGGCCGCAATCGGTCCGCACGCCTCGGCGATGAAGGCCGGGAAATGCGCCGTCAGGAACGCAAGCTGGAACCCGCAGGAGAAAAACCCCAGGAAAATCAGGGTGAAGCTCGGGTCGCGCAGCGATTTCGACAGGATCTGGCCCAGGGTCTCGTCCATCTGCGCCCGGCTCGCCCGTTCGGGTGCGCGGATCAGGGGCAGGAGGAACATGGCGGCGGCCACGCAGGCGGCGAAGACGACAAACACGCCCCGCCAGTCCATGACGGCCAGCAGCGCCGCGGCCAGCGGCGGCCCCACGACCTGGCCCGCCGATCCCGCCGCGGTCGCGATGGCGAGCGCCATGGACCGGTTGCGGTCCGACGCCGCCCGGCCGACGACGGCCAGGATGACGCCCATCCCGGTGCCCGCCACGCCCATGCCGACGACGAATTCGAGCATCTGGTGCGCCAGGGGCGTGGTGGCAAAGGTGCTGAGCACCAGCCCCGCGATGTAGCAGGCCGCCCCGATCAGGATCGCCCGCCGGTCGCCGAACCGCTCGGCGAACGCACCGAAGAGCGGCGCGCCGATGCCCCACGCGATGTTCTGGATGGCGATGGCCAGGCTGAATTCGGCGCGTGGCCAGCCGAACTCCGTCGCGATGGGGATCTGGAAGAGGCCGAAGGACGCACGGACGGCAAACCCCACCAGCACGATCAGCGAGCCCGCCACAAGGACCGGCGTGATGAGGCGGGACTGGACCATGGGAGCTCCTCGGGCTGCGGGGACGCTGCCCGCGAAATGGCGTGCCGTCAAACCAATTGCTGTTAACACCCCGATCAGCCTCGGTTATGAGCGGGCGCCGAGGAGGCCCCGATGTCAGACGGCCCGCTGTTCACCTACCGTGCCCGCGTGGCGGCGGGCACCCTGACCGATGATCCGGCGCAGCGGCTGGTCGTCGAGAAGCTCCAACTCCTGCACAACCGCCTGCGCGACTACGACCCCGCGGCGCCCAAGCGCGTGGGCCTCGGGCTGTTCGGTTGGGGGCGCGAGCGGATCGCGCAGGCGGAGATCCCGGGCCTCTACCTCTGCGGCGGGGTGGGGCGGGGCAAGTCGATGCTGATGGACCTGTTCTTCGCCACGGCCCCGGTCGCGCGCCGCCGCCGGGTGCATTTCCACAGCTTCATGCAGGAAATCCATGCCGGGATCGCCGCGGCCCGCGCCCGGGGGTCCAGCGATCCGGTGGACCCGGTGGCGGACGTGGTTGCGGGGGGCGCGACGCTTCTCTGCTTTGACGAATTGCAGATCACCGACATCACGGACGCGATGATCGTAGGGCGGCTGTTCGAAAAGCTGTTCGCGCGCGGCGTCGTGGTCGTGACCACATCGAACCGCGCCCCGGGCAAGCTCTACAAGAACGGGCTCAACCGCGAGCTGTTCCTGCCCTTCATCGCGCTTCTGACCCAGCGGCTCGAGATCGTCGTGATCGAAAGCCCCACGGATCACCGCCAGGGGCGGCTGCGGGGTCGGCCCGTGTGGTTCGCGCCGCTCGGGCCCGAGGCGGACCGGGCGATGGACGATGCCTGGGACTTGCTTGCCCACGGGCCGGGCGAGCCGATGACCCTGCGCGTGGCGGGCCGCGA
>JANNOT010000124.1:0-11282 GCA_031399375.1 Paraoceanicella sp. | reverse complement strand
GCATCGGGACGATCGCCGCCGCGGCAGCGGCACTGCCCGCCATGCGGGTGAGCTGATCGAGAAACCCGCGGCGGTCGAGGGTGAGGTGGGTGTAGTCGTCGTAGAGGCGGATCATTTCCTGCGTGACGGCGCGGGCCATGGTGGGGCTCTCCCTTGGCTGGTTGCGGTGATCCGGACAATGGGCTGCAGGCCGGGCTCTGCAACGGCCACTCACGCCGCTGTGACCGCGCGTCAGCCGCGGGTCGGCGGCACCGTCCCGGCGCGGGCGGGCTTGAACGGCGCCATCCCTGCGCGGGCGAGCGCATCGGCCCGTTCGTTCTCCGGATGGCCCGCATGGCCCTTGACCCAGTCCCAGCCGACCGCATGGCGGGCCGCCGCGTCCTCCAGCCTGCGCCAGAGGTCATCGTTCTTGACCGGCTTGCCATCGGCCGTGCGCCAGCCGCGCCGCTTCCACCCCGGCAGCCATTCGGTGATCCCACCCTTCACATACGCGCTGTCGGTGATCACGGTCAGCCGCGACGGACGCTCGAGCGCTTCGAGCGCCGAGATCGCGGCCATCAGCTCCATGCGGTTGTTGGTCGTCGCGGGCGATCCGCCCGATAGCTCGCGGGTGCGCAGGACCGCCCCCCCCTCGCACGCCACGAGCACCACGCCCCAGCCCCCCGGCCCGGGATTGCCCGAGCAGGCGCCATCGGTGTAGGCGAAAAGCTCCATCAGGCGAGGCTGCCCGCGACAAGGCAGGCGACCACCCCGGCGGTCAGCGGCACGCGCAGCGACAGCCACCAGCCCGGCGCCCGCCCGCCGAGGACGAAGATGAGGTCGATGGCGAGAAGGACGACAAACCCCGCCGCGAGGGTCCCGAGCGGCTGGGGGTGGAGCGTCGCCGAAAACGCCCAGAGCGCGGGAATGACGGCGAGCGCGAGGTCGCGCCAGCCCGGCCCCCCGGTCCCCTGGCAGGCAAAGCCCCAGAGGCAGCCCCCCATGAAGGCGAGGATCGCGGCGCCGTAGCCCGTCAGGATGGCGGATGCGGGCACCGGCGCGGGCCAGAGGCCCAGCGCGGCCCCCGCGCCGAACACGAACGGCAGGAGCCCGGCCAGGCCGAGGATCAGGGCAGGGCGAGGGATCGGGGTCATGCTCGGGGACGATCCTATGGTCGCAGGGTGGGCGGCGGGGCGGCGCGGATCAGGCGACAGGCTCGCGCAGGATGCGCGGCACCTTGAACTCGACCACCTCGCGCGCCGTCTCGATCAGCTCGACCGTCACGTCGTAGCGGGTGCGGAAGGCCGCCACGACCTCCTCCACCAGCACCTCGGGTGCGCTCGCACCGGCGGTGATGCCCACGGCACGGGCGCCCTGGAGCGCGCGCCAGTCGATGTCCGCGGCGCGCTCGACCAGCTGCGCGTGGCCGCATCCGGCGCGTGCACCGACCTCCACCAGCCGGCGAGAGTTCGACGAGTTAGGCGCACCGATCACCAGCAGCGCCTGCACCCGGCCCGCCATCGCCTTCACGGCCTCCTGCCGGTTGGTGGTGGCGTAGCAGATGTCCTCCTTGTGCGGCCCCACGATTGCGGGAAACCGCGCGCGCAGTGCCGCGACGATTTCGGCCGTGTCATCGACGCTGAGCGTCGTCTGGGTGACGAAGGCGAGCCGCGCGGGATCGCGGGGGGAAAGGTGCGCCACATCCGCCGCCGTCTCGACCAGCAGCACCTCGCCCGGCGGAAGCTGGCCCATGGTGCCCACGGTCTCGGGGTGCCCGGCATGGCCGATCATGACCATCTGGAGACCGGCCGCATGGTGCCGCTCGGCCTCGGCATGCACCTTGCTCACCAGGGGACAGGTCGCATCGACATACACCATCGCGCGCGCCCGTGCGGCCTCGGGAACCGCCTTCGGCACGCCATGGGCGGAAAAGATCACCGGTCGGTCGGTCGGGCAATCGTCGAGTTCCTCGACAAAGACCGCGCCCCTGGCGCGCAGGGCGTCCACGACATAGCGGTTATGCACGATCTCGTGGCGCACGTAGACCGGGGCGCCCCATTTCTCGATCGCGAGCTCCACGATCTTGATCGCCCGGTCCACGCCCGCGCAGAAGCCGCGCGGGGCGGCGAGGAGAAGGGTGAGGGGCGCGGGCATCGGCGTCTCCGGCAGGGGGTGGTCAGACCGCGTCAATATACCGGCGCAGGTCGGCAAAGACAGCCTGGAACATCGCGGGCGTCAGCCGCCCGGTATTCGTGTTGTAGCGCGAACAATGGTAGCTGTCGAAAACGGCGAACCCGCCGATCCCATGCCGCGCGCCATGGCCGAACGGATGGGCGGCGGGACGTGCGCCAAGGGCGCGGATGGCGCTGTCATGGGCGATCCGCCCGAGGCAGAGCAGGGCGCGCAGCCGCGGCAGGGCGGCAATGCGGGCGGCAAGGAACGGGCGGCAGGCCGCGATCTCGGCCGTCTCGGGCTTGTTTCCCGGCGGCACGCAGCGCACGGCATTGGTGATCATCGCCCCCGACAGCACCAGCCCGTCGCGGGGGTCGGCGGCAAACCGACCGTTCGCCCAGCCGAACGTGGTCAGCGTGGCGTAGAGCAGATCACCCGCAAAATCGCCGGTGAAGGGGCGCCCGGTGCGGTTCGCGCCCGCCACGCCGGGCGCCAGGCCGATCACCAGCACCGCCGCGTCCGGATCGCCGAAGGAGGGTACGGCGCCGTTGAACCATGAAGGCGCCCGGGCCGCCGTGGCCGCACGATAGGCGACGAGCCGCGCGCAGAGCGGGCAGTCCCGCGGGGCCTCGGGTCCGGGCACGCAGGCCACCCCTCAGGCGTCGTCCCCCTGGGCCGAGACGGGCTGGGGCACCGGGCGGGGCGGGCGGCCGATCACTTCCTTCAGCTCCTCGAGCTCGATGAAGTTGTCGGCCTGCCGGCGCAGTTCGTCGGCGATCATCGGCGGCGAGGAGCGGATGGTCGAGACGACCGAGACCCGCACGCCCTGGCGCTGGATCCCCGCGATCAGCGGCTTGAAATCACCATCGCCGGAAAAGAGCACCATGTGATCAATATGGGGCGCCATCTCCATCGCATCGACCGCAAGCTCGATATCCATGTTGCCCTTGACCTTGCGCCGCCCCAGGGAATCTGTGAATTCTTTCGCGGGCTTGGTGACCATGGTGAAGCCGTTGTAGTCGAGCCAGTCGACGAGCGGCCGGATCGGGGAGTATTCTTCATTTTCGATCAGCGCCGTGTAATAGAATGCCCGCACCAGTTTGCCCCGCCGCATGAACTCTGTACGCAACAGCTTGTAATCGATATCGAATCCAAGAGCTTTGGCGGCGGCGTAAAGGTTCGAGCCGTCAATGAAGAGCGCCAGGCGTTCATCACGATAAAACATGGGAGAACCTCCAAAATACCATCCCCCGGCCGCCGCGCCGGGAGACACCGGCGGACTGCAAGAGTGATTCTGTATGTGTAAGGTGCACAAGGCGTGAAGAAAAGATGACCGAGGTTCACAATTCGTCGCCAGTCTTGATCGCGCTGGGATCAAACCTGCCATCGGGCGGGCGCAGCATCCGCGAGACGCTCGAGACGGCGGTGGCCCTGCTGCCCCAGGCGGGTCTTGCAGTCCGGGCCCGTAGCGCGTGGTTCGCCAGCCCGGCGTTTCCCGCCGGGAACGGGCCCGACTATCTCAACGGCGCGGTGCTCGTCCATACGGCGCTGACGCCCGATGCCGTGCTTGCGGCGCTCCACGGCATCGAGGCGGCACTCGGGCGGCGCCGGGCCGTGCGGTGGGCGCCGCGATCGGTCGATCTCGACCTGCTCGGGATCGGCGATCTGGTGCTGCCGGACCCCGAGACGGTGCGCATGCTGATGTATCTCGGCCCCGATGCCTGGCGCCGGGCAGCACCCCGGACGCTCATCCTGCCGCATCCGCGGCTGCATGAACGCGGCTTCGTGCTCGCCCCGCTCAGCACCATCGCGCCGGACTGGCGTCACCCCGTGGCGGGGCGTACGGTGGCTGAGATGTACGCCGCGCTGCCGCCCGAGATGCTGGAGGGGGTGGCCCCGATCGCGTGATATCGCGTGATCTTGCCAAGCCGTCGGGCATGGAGTAGACGAGCGGCTTGCCGGAACCCCCGCCGGAGGACCCATGGCCCGCGTCACCGTCGAAGACTGCGTCGACAAGATCCCCAACCGTTTCGAGCTCGTGATGCTCGCCGCCCACCGGGCGCGCGAGATTGCTTCGGGCTCGCCGCTCACGCTTGCCCGCGACAACGACAAAAACCCCGTCGTGTCGCTGCGCGAGATCGCCGACGAGACGATCACCGTCGACGACCTGCGCGAGGCCGCGATCCAGAGCCACCAGCGTCAGATCGAGGTCGACGAGCCGGAGGAGGACGACATGGCCGCCCTCATGACCGCCGACGCGCCCGCGCCGATGGAGGATGACCTCAGCGAGGAAAAGCTGCTGCGCTTCCTGATGGACGCGCAGGACCAGAAGTAACGGCGAACGGCCGCGCGGCCCCGGGGTCGGTGGGCACAGGCCGGCGGACCGGAGGGGGCGCGCGTGATCCGACCGACCGACCTCATCGATCTCGTCAAGGCCTATAATCCCGGCGCGGACGAGGCGCTGATAGAGCGCGCCTATGTCTATGGCGCGCGCGCCCATTCCGGCCAGTTCCGCGCCTCGGGCGAGCCCTACTTCAACCACCCCGTCGAGGTGGCGCAGGTGCTGACGCGCCTGAAGCTCGACGATGCGACCATCGTCACCGCGCTGCTGCACGACACCGTCGAGGATGTGGCGGGCTGCACGACCGACGAGATCGCAAGCCTGTTCGGCGACGAGATTGCGCAGCTTGTCGATGGCGTGACGAAGCTGACCAATCTGGAGCTGGGGTCGCGCGAAAGCGCGCAGGCCGAAAATTTCCGCAAGCTTCTGATGGCGATGTCGCGCGATGTTCGCGTGCTTCTGGTCAAGCTCGCCGACCGGCTCCACAACATGCGCACCATCCGGCATCTTGCCCCGCCCAAGCAGGAGAAGAAGGCGCGCGAGACGATGGAGATCTACGCGCCCCTCGCGGGCCGGATGGGCATGCAGTGGATGCGCGACGAGCTGGAGGATCTGAGCTTCCAGGTCCTCAACCCCGATGCGCGCAAGTCGATCCTGCGGCGCTTCGCGGTGCTCAAGAAGGAGACGGGGGACCTGATCCCCCAGATCGTCGAGGACATCCGCGCGGCACTCGCCACCTCGGGCATCGAGGCGGACGTGTCGGGGCGGGAGAAGCGACCCTATTCGATCTGGCGCAAGGCGCAGGAGAAGGGGCAGGATTTCGAGCGGCTGTCCGACATCTACGGCTTTCGCATCCTGACCGCGCGCGTGGATGACTGCTACCGCGCGCTCGGCGCGGTCCACCGCCGCTGGCCCGTGGTGGCGGGGCGGTTCAAGGATTACATCAGCCAGCCCAAGGCCAACGGATACCGGTCGATCCACACGACCGTGTCCGGGCGCAGTGCCAAGCGGGTGGAAATCCAGCTCCGCACCCGCGAGATGCACGAGGTGGCCGAGGCCGGGGTCGCGGCCCACTGGGCGTACCGCGACGGGGTGCCCGCGGCCAATCCCTTTGCCGTCGATCCGTTCCACTGGGTCCGCCAGCTGACCGAGCAGATCGAGCAGACCGACAGCCCCGACGAGCTTCTCGAACACGTGAAGCTCGAGATGTTCCAGGACCAGGTGTTCTGCTTCACGCCCAAGGGCGAGGTGGTGCGCCTGCCCCGCGGGGCGACGCCGATCGATTTCGCGTACGCCATCCACACCCGGATCGGCCATTCCTGCGTGGGCGCCAAGATCGACGGCAAGCGCATGCCGCTCTGGACCAAGCTCAAGAACGGCCAGTCGGTCGAGGTGATCCGCGCCGAGGGGCAGCGGCCGCAGGCGAGCTGGGAAGAGATCGTGGTGACCGGCCGGGCCAAGGCTGCGATCCGCCGGGCGCTGCGCTCGGACAAGCGGGTGGCCGACATCCGGATGGGGCGCGAGATCGCGCGCATCGCGTTCGAGCGCATCGGCAAGACCGCGACGGAGAAGGCGCTGGAGACGGCGGCCAAAACGCTCGCGGTCGGGCGGGCCGATGACATGCTGGCGCGCCTGGGGTCCGCGGAGATCACCGGGGCGGACGTGGTGCGCGCGCTCTATCCCGATCTCGCCAGTCCACAGGCCCAGGGCCCGTCGGCCCCGGTCGAGGGTGCGATCATCCTGGGGCTGGAGGCGAACCAGCTGGCCCAACCCGGCGCCTGCTGCCAGCCCCTGCCGGGCGAGCGGATCGTGGGCGTGGCCGAGCGGGGTCGCGGCGTCGTCTTTCACGCCATCGACTGCCCGCGACTTGCCGCCTTCGAGGATCAGGCGGACCGCTGGCTCGATCTGCGCTGGCATCCCGAGGCGGGGCGGCGGGCGGTGAACCATGCGCTGCTCGACATCGTGCTGGCCAACGACCCGGGGGCACTGGGTCGCACCTGCACGCTGATCGGCGAGCTTGGCGCCAACATATCCAACATCGACTTTGCCGAGCGCAAACCCGATTTCTATCGCCTGCGGCTCGATCTGGAATTGCGCGATGCCAAGCACCTGCACCATATCACCCGGGCGCTGGAGGCCGAGTCGGTCGTCACCCAGGTCGCCCGCGTCCGCGAACCGGCCGAGCGGCCCGCAGGCCGCGGCGAGCCGGTGGCCGGCGTGGTGGACGAAAGGGTGGGCGCGTGACCGAGGCGGAGGTAATGGCGGAGTTCCGGGCAGCGGGCGCGCTCTTGGAGGGGCATTTCATCCTGTCCTCCGGCCTCCATTCATCGGCCTATCTGCAATGCGCGCGTGTCCTGATGGACCCCGCCCGGGCCGCCCGGCTCTGCACCGCCCTTGCGGGACGGCTCCGGGCCACGGGGGTGGTGGCGGACCTCTGCGTCTCGCCCGCCATGGGGGGCGTGATCGTGGGCTACGAGCTTGCCCGCGCGCTCGGCCTCCCCTCGATGTTCACCGAACGGGTGGAGGGGCGGTTCACGCTCCGGCGCGGATTCTCCATCCCCCAGGGTGCGCGGGTGCTGATGGTCGAGGATGTGGTGACAACCGGCCTGTCGTCGCGCGAATGCATCGCGGCGATCGCCGAGGCGGGCGGGGTGACGGTTGCCGCCGCATGCCTGGTGGACCGCTCGGGCGGGCGCGCCACGCTCGGCGTGCCGCTGACGCCGCTCGTGGCGCTCACCGTCCCGGCCTATCCCGCGGATGCCCTGCCCGCAGCCCTTGCGGCTCTGCCCGCGGTCAAGCCGGGGAGCCGCGGGCTCCAGGCCACGCGGTCGTGAGCTGCCCGCGCGCGCGGTCGGCGCCATGATCTTCAAGCGGCGCGACAGCCTTCCCTTTTTCGGTCGGCTCAAGGAGCTTTTCTCGCCGCGCAAGGGGTGGCGGAGGGGATTCGAGTACGTCAAGCACCGCATCCGCCGCCTGCCGGACACGCCGCACCGCATCGCGCTCGGCTTTGCCTGCGGGTCGTTCGTGAGCTTCAGCCCGTTCTACACGCTGCACATCCCCATCACGCTCTTCTTTGCCTGGAGCCTGCGCGCGAACTACCTGTCCGCGTTCATCGGGACCTTCGTCGGCAACGGGCTCAGCACACCCTTCATCGCGGTGGCGGCGATCGCGGTGGGGCAGGCGATGCTCGGGCGGCCGGTGAACATCGCGAATTTCTCCGAGATCGCCCACGCGTTCGGCGAGGCGTTCCGCGGGCTCTGGCAGATTGCCGAGAGCGTGTTCGGGTACGGCGATGCGGCACCCGAGCGGCTTCTGCCCTTTTTCCAGGAGATATTCCTGCCCTATATGGTCGGGGGTGCGCTCCTGGGCCTGGTCGCGGCCGTGGTGGGCTATGTCGCGGCGCGCTCGGTCGTGGCCGCGCACCAGCGCAGGCGGCAGGCGCGGCTCCTGCGGCTCGCCGGGCGCAAGCGACCCGTGGCCGGCGGGTCGGAACCGGCGGGCTAGGACGTGGACGTTTGGGGGAGGGAGGTGGCGCCATGGATCGACCGCTGGGGCGGCTGAGGCTCGGGGTCAATATCGACCATGTGGCGACGGTGCGCAATGCGCGCGGCGGGGCCGTGCCCGATCCGCTGCGCGCGGCCGTGCTGGCCGAGGCCGCGGGGGCCGACGGGATTACCGCCCATCTGCGCGAGGATCGCCGCCATATCACCGATGCCGACATCGAGCGGCTGATGGGCACCCTGCGCCTGCCGTTGAATTTCGAGATGGCCGCGACGCCGGAGATGCAGGCGATCGCCCTGCGCCACCGCCCCCATGCCGTCTGCATCGTGCCCGAGCGGCGCGAGGAGCGCACGACCGAGGGCGGGCTCGAGCTTGCGCGCGACGAGAACCGGATCGCGGATTTCATCGCCCCCCTGCGCGAGGCGGGGTGCCGCGTCTCGATCTTCATCGCCGCGGACCGCCGCCAGATCGAGGCGGCCGCCCGCATCGGCGCCCCGGTGGTGGAGCTTCACACCGGGGCCTATTGCGACGCGCATAATGACGGGGATCCTGCCGCGCGCGACGCGGAACTGGCGCGGCTGACCGACATGGCGGCATTCGGGCATGGGCTCGGGCTCGAGATCCACGCCGGTCACGGTCTTGCCTATGACACCGTCAGGCCGGTGGCGGCGCTTCCGGAGGTGATGGAGCTGAACATCGGTCATTTCTTGGTTGGCGAGGCGATCTTCTCGGGCCTCGACAGCGCGATCCGCCGGATGCGGGCCCTGATGGACGAGGCGCGGCGCGAGGCGTTCGGCGCGAGCGTGGCGTGATCCTGGGGATCGGCACCGATCTTGCCAATATCGACCGGATCGGCGGCACGCTGGAGCGGTTCGGCCCCCGCTTCGTGACCCGGGTGTTCACGCCGGTCGAACAGGCGCGCTCCGAGGGGCGGCGCGAGCGCGTCGCCTCCTACGCCAAGCGGTGGGCGGCCAAGGAAGCGTGCTCCAAGGCGCTCGGCACCGGTCTTCGCATGGGGATAGCCTGGATCGAGATGGGGGTCGTGAACCTGCCCACCGGCCAGCCGACCATGATCCTGACGGGCGGCGCGGCCGCGCGGCTCGCCGGGATGCTGCCCACGGGTCACGCCGCCCATATCCACGTGTCGCTGACCGACGATCATCCCTGGGCGCAGGCCTTCGTCGTGATCGAGGCCGCCCCGGGATCCCCCGCGACCGGGCCCGGCCTTGACAGGCCCTGACGCAAGCGCGACAACCCCACGCCCGCCACCCCCGGGGCCACCACCGCGGGACCGGCACGAACGCAGGAAAAGAGCGCGCCATGGCGGCAAAGAACAGCCTCATCGAACTGGTAAAGACCGTGGTCTACGCCCTGCTGATCGCGGGGGCGTTCCGTACCCTGCTGTTCCAGCCGTTCTGGATCCCGTCGGGGTCGATGAAGCCCACGCTGTTGATCGGTGATTTTCTGTTCGTCAACAAGTTCGCTTACGGCTATTCGCGCTATTCCTGCCCGTTCTCGATCTGCCCGTTCTCGGGGCGCATCCTCGCGTCCGAGCCAGAGCGCGGCGACGTGATCGTCTTCAAGCATCCCAAGACGGGCGAGGAATACATCAAGCGGCTCGTCGGCATGCCGGGGGACCGGATCCAGATGCGCGACGCGGTGCTGACCATCAATGATGCGCCCGTGGGGCTGTCGGCGGCGCCCGATTTTGTCGAGCCCTATGTCGTGCTGGGCGTCCAGTCGTCCAATGACCTGCCCCGCTGTCTCCAGCGCCCGGCACCCGGGGGCGACTGCGTGAACCGCCGCTACCGCGAGACGCTGCCCAACGGGGTTGGCCACGACATCCTGGACGTCGCGCTGATCCCGGTCGACAACACCACCGTCGTGACGGTACCGGCGGGCAACTACTTCTTCATGGGCGACAACCGCGACAATTCCCAGGACAGCCGCGTGCCCCAGAGCCAGGGCGGCGTCGGGTTCGTGCCGTTCGAGAACCTGATCGGCCGGGCGGACCGCATCATGTTCTCGTCGGCCGGGGCATCGCTCCTGTCGTTCTGGGACTGGCGGGCCGACCGGTTCTTCAAGGCGGTCGAATGAGGCGCGGGTGAGCGGGCGCGCGGCGGCGCTGTCGGCGCTCGAGGGGCGGCTCGGCCACCGGTTTGCGCGGCCGGCGCTGCTGGACGAGGCATTGACCCACGCGACCTACGTGTCGCCGGTGCAGGCGCACAACCAGCGGCTGGAGTTCCTGGGCGACCGCGTGCTCGGGCTCTGCATCGCCGAGGCGCTGGTGGCGGCCGATACCGCGGCGCCCGAGGGGGTGCTGGCCCCCCGGCTGAACGCCCTGGTGCGCAAGGAGACCTGTGCCGCGATCGCCGCCGATCTCGGGCTTGGCGAGGCGATCCAGATGGGCCGGTCCGAGCTTCTGTCGGGCGGACGGCGTAAGACCGAGATCCTCGGCGACGCCATGGAGGCGGTGATCGCCGCGCTTTACCTCGACGCCGGGATGGACGTGGCGCGCGCGGTCGTGCACCGGCTCTGGGCCGACCGGATCACCGCGGCACCCGAGGAAGGGGCGGATGCGAAATCCACCCTCCAGGCCTTCGCCCAGTCCCGCGGCGAGCCACCGCCGACCTATACCGAGGTCGGGCGCGAGGGGCCGCCCCATGCGCCTGTCTTCACCGTCGAGGTGCGGCTCGAGGGCGGCCTGCGTGCCGTGGCGAGCGCCCGCTCGAAGCGAGCGGCGGAACAGGCGGCGGCGTCCGACCTTCTCGCCGGGCTGGAGGACCCCGATGGCTGATACCACCTGCGGCTTCGTCGCCCTGATCGGCGAGCCCAATGCGGGCAAATCCACCCTGCTGAACCGGATGGTGGGGGCGAAGATCTCGATCGTGACGCACAAGGTCCAGACGACGCGCACCCGGATCCGGGGCGTCGTGCTGGAGGGGGCGGCGCAGATCGTGTTCGTGGACACCCCCGGTCTGTTCCGCCCCCGCCGCAGGCTCGACCGCGCCATGGTGGCGGCGGCCTGGGGCGGGGCGGCGGATGCCGACATCGTCGTGCTGCTGGTCGAGGCGCATCGCGGGATCACCGCGGGGGTGGACGCGATCCTCGATGCGCTGGACGCCCAGGGGGGCGGGCACCCCGTGGTGCTCGCCATCAACAAGATCGACCGGGTCAAGGCGGAGGCCCTGCTGGCGCTGAGTGCCACGCTGAACGCCAGGCACGATTTCGCCGCAACCTTCATGATCTCGGGCGAGCGGGGCCACGGCGTGGACGACCTGCGCCGCTG
>JANNOT010000122.1:0-7284 GCA_031399375.1 Paraoceanicella sp. | reverse complement strand
CGCCCGCGCCGGCGCACGACGAGGGCCGCGAGGACCACGAGCAGCAGCCCCAGCAGCCCCGCATAAACCGCGCTGACCGCGAACATCAGAGCGCCCCCAGCGCATGGCCGATCAGGCCGATGGCGGACAGGAGGACGACGAGCAGCGTCAGCCCCGCCCCCGCCCCGCGTTGCCAGCCCGGCGCATCGTCAGCGGTGAAATGCAGCCCGTGCAGCACCCGCCCGACGAAGAGAGTGATCCCGAACAGATGGACGACCCAGACCGGCGTGCCGAAGAGCGCGATCAGCGTCAGCAGCCCGAGCGCAAGCGGCACCTGCTCGACGAAATTCGCCTGCCCGCGCATGGCCCGGACCATCCGCAGGTCGCCTCCGTCGCCCATGGGGATCTTCAGTGCGCCGCGTTTGCGCCCAACATGGACGGCCAGCCAGATGCCGACGAGCGCGAGCAGCCCCGCATAGAGCCCCGCGGCCGCGAGGCCCGGTGTGACAGGCATGGGATCCCCCTGAAGCCGTTGTGCCGCGATCAGCCTACAGCGCGCAGCGCAGGCTCGGCAATCTCCGCGGGCGCGCCGAACACCCCGCGCGTTGCCGCAGCGATACGCGCAAGCGCCGGCCCCTCTCGCGCCGCCAGGGCGCTGGCTGCGGGGGCGATGTAGTCGCGGTGCAGCGGCATCGCATCACGCTCTCGCGCCAGCTGAAACTGGACCACATGGGATGATCCCAGGCGGAACGAGCATTCGCAGGCGGCGAGGTAGAATTCCCACATCCGTGCGAACCGCTCGTCATACATCGCCACCACCTCGTCACGCCGCGCCATGAATCGTTCGCGCCACGCGCGCAGTGTCGGCGCGTAATGGACCCGCCAGACCTCTGCGTCCAGCAGCCACAGGCCGGAGCGTTCCACCGACAGCATCGCCTCGGACACCGACGGGGCATAGCCGCCGGGAAAGATGTACTTGCGCAGGAACGGCCCCGTGATCCCGGGCGGCGACTTGCCCGAAATGGTGTGGATCAGGGCCACGCCGTCGGGCTTCAGGCGGTTGCGAACCTCGCGGAAGTATTCGTCAAGATGGGTGATCCCGACATGCTCGAGCATCCCGACCGACACGACCCGGTCGAAGACCTCGGTGACCTGGCGGTAGTCGCGCAATTCGAACCGCACCTGGTCCGACAGCCCCGCCGCCGCCGCCCGGGCCCGGGCGATGCCGAGCTGTTCCTCGGACAGGGTGACGCCCACCACCTCGACATCTGCGACGGCGGCGAGATAGAGCGCCATCCCCCCCCAGCCGCAGCCGATGTCGAGCACGCGCTGGCCCGCCTGCAACCCCATCTTGGCGGCAATGTGCCGCTTTTTCAGCACCTGCGCCTCGTCCAGCGTCTCGGTGCCATGGGGAAAGTAGCCGCAGGAATACTGCATGTCAGGGTCGAGCCACATGCGGTAGAACACATTGCCGGTGTTGTAGTGGTGGCCAGCATTCCGCCGCGCGCGTGCGACCGGATTGTACTGCATGAACCGCCGCAGGCCCCGGCTGACACCGTTCCAGAACACCTGCGTGGCGCTCCGGTCCAGGTGCGGCTTGTTCAGAAAGATCAGCTCGAGCAGCTCGTAGGGTCCGCCATCCTCAATCACCAGCGTCCCGGCCATGTAGGCCTCGGCCGCCCTCAGCTCGGGATTCGCGGCAACCTTCCAGTCAAGCGTGCGGTCGGTGAAGCGCAGCGTCACCCGGGGCCCGGGGATCGGCCCGCGGATCGCGTGCCGCTCGCCACCCGGATCGATGAGCACCAGTTCGCCCTGCCGGATCACGCGTCTGAGCAATCGGGGAAGCAACAGCATCTTCGCCTCGCACCACGGATGGTGGGCCAAAGCGTATCACCGCGCCGCGCCGCGTCCAATCCTCGCGGTTCGGCCGGGTCAGTCGATGGGCAGGGCGGGCAATCCCTGGAACGCCTGACGCAGCGAGTCCGACCAGCCCGACGAGATGCGGGTATAGGGCTCGTCGTCGAACGCGATGCGCCGCCGCAGGGCAAAGCGAAGCTCGCCCGTGCGGATCACGGCGATGTCGAGCGGGAGGCCGACCGACAGGTTCGAGCGGATCGTGGAATCCATCGACACGCAGGCGGCCTTCACCGCCTCGTCGATCGCCGTGTCCGGGGTGATGAGCCGGTCGAGGATCGGTTTGCCGTATTTCAGCTCTCCGATCTGGAGGAACGCCGTATCCTCGGTCGCCTCGATGAAGTTGCCCGCGGAATAGATCAGGAACAACCGGTGGCGCCCGCCACGCCGCTGGCCCGCCACCAGGATCGACGCATCGGCCGCGACGCCGTAGGCGATCAGGGTGCTGCGGTGGCGGTGCTGCATCTCGGACAGTGCCGCGGCGACCAGCTGCACGACCTCGGTCATCGTTGCGACCGTAAGGATCGAGGGGATGGCCGGGTCCGTCTCGGCCCGCTGGATCTGGCTCTTGAGCAGGCTGACCACACCCTGGGTGATCGAGAGGTTGCCCGCCACCATCATCGCCATGACCCGCTCGCCCGGCGCCTCGAACGTGAACATCTTCTTGAACCGCGAGATGTTGTCGATCCCCGCGTTCGTCCTCGTATCGGACAGCAGGACCAGCCCGGCCGCGATGCGTATGCCGACGCAGTAGGTCACTTGGTTACCCCTGGTTCTGGGCCTGGCTCTGGCCCTGGGACTGGCTCTGAGCCTGGGGTGGCGCGTCGGTCGGGACCGGCTCGGTCGCGACCGATGCCTCGAGTCCGATCTCGGCCGTGCCGAGCACATGGCCCGTCACGGGGGCCGCGTCTGCGGCGTCGAGCCCCGCGACCAGCCGGACATAGCGTTCGGTCGGGCAGAGTTGGTTGGTCGGATCGAACCCGACCCAACCCAGGCCCGGCACCGATGCCTCGGCCCAGGCATGGGTCTCGCGCGCCATCAGGGGCGCGGTCCCCTCGACCGGCTCGGCCACTTCCGCCACCTCGACGGCCTCCGCCTCCGGATCGGGCAGGATGTAGCCGACAACGTAGCGCGCGGGAATGCCGAGCGCGCGGGCGGCCGCGATGAACACATGGGCATGGTCCTGGCACACCCCCGCCCCGCGCTCCAGCGCCTGGGTGGCGGTTGTCGCCGCGTCCGTGGCACTGGGGCGATAGGCCACCGCCGCGCCGACCGCCGCCATGAGGGCGTGGAGCCGCGACAGGGGATCGGTCTCCTCGACCGTCGCAGCAAAGGCGGTCACGACCTTCGTCGCCCGCGTGAGCGGCGTCTCGCGCAGGAATACCCCCTCCGGCGGGCGGGCGGGCAGGTCGCGGACGACCCCGGCCTGATCCACCGTCTCCACCAGCCCCTCGGCCCGGATTTCGCAGGCCTCGATCCGGCCGGGGCTCTGCCAGAACCCGACATCGCCGCCATAGGCGTCACCGGTCACCGGCGTGACGGCGACATCGTTCACGCTGACCGCCCAGGACAGGACCCGCTGCCCGGCATGGCGCGACGGGTAGAGCTTCAGCCGCAGCGCGACACGGTCCGCGGCCGGGCTGTAGCGGTAGCGCGTCAGGTGGACGATCTTGATCCGCACGCCCCCGCCCCCCGTCAGAAATGATACGCGCGCGAGATCTCGCGCGACAGGCGCGCGGTCACGGCAATGTAGTCGTTGACGAAGCTGTGGAGCCCGTTCTGGAACACCTCGCCGATCCCCGCATCCTCGATCCGCGACAGGGCGGCATAGGCGGTGCTGTGCGCGTCGTGCCGCGTGCCGTAGAGCCGGGCGAGCCGGTCGAGGTTGTGGCAGATCTGCGCGTAGCAATAGGCGACCGACCGGGGAAAGGCACCGTTCAGGATCAGGAAATCCGCGATCTTCCAGGGCGCGTAGTCGCCGCGGTAGACGTGGTGATAGGCCCGGCTGGCCGACAGGGCATGGAGCACGCTGGTCCACTGGTGATGGTCGCGCCCGCCCCCCACGACCTCCGTCTCGGGCAGAAGCACGAAATACTTCACGTTGAGCAGGCGGAGCGTCATGTCCGCCCGCTCCACATGCCCGCCCAGGCGCAGGAAGTCGTAGCCGTCCTTGCGCAGCATCCCCGTTTCCGACGCGCCGCGAAACATCGCCGCGCGCGCCTTGACCCAGTCGAGGATAGTGGGCAGGTCGCGCCGCGCCGTCGCCTCGTCGATGGTCTCGAGCCTGCGCCAGCCGTCGTTCAGCGCCTCCCACATCTCCTGGGTCAGGGCGGTCCGGATCGCCTTGCCATTGGCGCGGGCGGAGGCGAGACAGGAATGGATCGAGGCGGGGTTGTCGCGGTCAAGCACGAGGCCGCGGACCACGACAGCCTCGCTCATCGCCGCCACATCCTTGAAATACTCCTCGGCCCCGGTGGTGCGGATGACCGATCGCCATTCCTGCCGGGTCCCCGATCCGGGCAGAAGCGCCATGCGCTGGCCCATCTCGATCAGCCGCGCGGTGCTTTCCGCCCGCTCGAGGTAGCGGGCCATCCAGAACAGGTTCTCGGCCGTGCGGCTCAGCACGTCAGTCGCGCAGGACCCAGGTGTCCTTCACCCCGCCCCCCTGGCTGGAGTTTACGACAAGCGACCCCTCGCGCAGCGCCACCCGGGTCAGCCCGCCCGGCACGAGCCGGATCTGGCTGCCGACAAGGCAGTAGGGCCGGAAATCCACATGCCGCCCTGCGAGCCCCTCGTCCCCCAGCGTCGGCGCGGTCGAAAGATCGAGCGTGGGCTGCGCGATGAAGCCCGCGGGATCGGCATGGATGCGCTTGGCAAACGCCGTGCGTTCCTCGGCCGTGGCCTTGGGCCCGATCAGCATCCCGTAGCCGCCCGATCCGTGCACCTCCTTGACCACCAGCGCGTCGAGATTGTCGAGCACATGGGCGCATTCGTCGGGTTTCGCGCACTGGAACGTGGGGACGTTGTCGAGGATCGGCGTCTCGTTGAGGTAGAAGCGGATCATGTCGGGGACATAGACATAGATCGCCTTGTCATCCGCCACGCCGGACCCGGGGGCGGAGCAGAGCGTGACCCCCCCCGCGCGATAGGCGTCAAAGAGCCCGGGCACGCCCAGCAGGCTGTCGGGCCGGAACACCAGCGGATCGATGAAATCATCGTCGATGCGGCGGTAGATCACGTCCACGCCCTGCGGCCCGCGGGTCGTTCGCATGAAGACGCGGCCCCCGTCGCAGAACAGATCCTGCGGCTCGACCAGCTCCACGCCCATGAGATCGGCGAGGAACGAATGCTCGTAATAGGCCGAGTTCAGCGACCCTGGCGTCAGCAGCACCACCGTGGGCTCGCCCTTGCAGGCAGGCGGCGCGAGCTCCTCCAGCGTGCGGCGCAGGTCGTTGGGATAATTGTCCACCGTCTCGACCGCGCCGCCGGAAAAGAGGTCCGGGAACATCCGCATCATGATTTCGCGGTTTTCCAGCATGTAGCTGACGCCCGACGGCGTGCGGCAGTTGTCCTCCAGCACCTGGAAGTTGTCCCCGTCGGTGCGCACGATGTCGATGCCCACGATGTGGCTGTAGACCCGGCCGGGCGGGTCAAAGCCGATCATCTGTGGCAGGTAGGCGGCGTTGCGGTAGACCAGCGCCTCGGGGATCACGCCTGCGCGCAGGATCTCGCCCCGGTGATAGACGTCGTAGAGAAACGCGTTCAGCGCCCGTGCCCGCTGGCGGATGCCGCGGTCGAGCCTGCGCCACTCGACGGCCGAAAAGATCCGCGGGATCAGGTCGAAGGGGATAAGGCGTTCGGGATCGCCCCCCTCGCCATAGACGGCGAAGGTAATGCCGATCCGGCGGAAGATCGCCTCGGCCTCCTCGCTGCGCTTGCGCAACAGCGTGATGCCGGATTCCTCGATCCAGCGGGCGATGGGGGCGTAGGGGGCGCGGACCTCGCCCGTATCCGCCGCCATCTCGTAGAATGACACGCTGCCACCACCCCGCTGCGTTCGTCGTCTTTTGTGCGGAGTGTGCACCGCGACAGCCGGGCCATGCAAGCCCATAGCCTCAGCCGCCGGGGGCGTGCTTCTCGAGGAACGCTTCGATGGAAAGCGCGCGGAAATCGGGCAGGGCCGCTCGCAGGCGGTCATGGGGCCAGTCCCACCAGGCAAGCGCCATCAGCCGTTCGGCCACCGCCTCTGGAAACCGGCGCTTGATCACCCGGGCGGGCACGCCCACGGCGACCTCGTAGGCGCCAACATCCCGGCTGACCACGGCGCCCGCGCCGATCACCGCCCCGGTGCCGATGCTGACCCCCGCCAGCACCACGGCCTGGTAGCCCAGCCAGGTGTCGTGCCCGATGGTGCAGACCTGGCCGCGGCGCCAGTCGAAGAAGCCCGCCTCGTCCTCCTCCTCGCCCGGCCAGTAGGCCGACGCGCGGTACTGGAAATGATGCAGGCTCGCGCGCCAGGTCGGATGGTTGCCGGGGCCGATGCGCACGAAGCTCGCGATGTTCGCGAACTTGCCGATCCGGCTATAGGCGATGTCCGCGAACCGGTCGCAGTAGGAGTAATCGCCCATCTCGACCTCGAGCAGGCGGGACCCCTCCGAGATCTCGGTCCACGCCCCCAGGCTGCACCCGCGGACCGACGCGGCGGGGTGGATGGCGGGCGCCTGCGACAGGCGCGTCATGCGTGGCCGCCATCCGCGCCCTTGATCAGCCGGTTGCGCAGCCAGCTCGACGCGTTGTCGATGGCGATGACGATCAGAATGATGAGGATGATGATGTACATCACATTCTCCCAATCCTGGCCGGTGCGCATGGCGTCGGCCAGCTTCAGCCCAATGCCCCCCGCGCCCAGCATCCCGATCACCGTGGCCGAGCGGGTGTTGCTTTCGAAAAAGTAGAGCGACTGGGAAATGAAGACCGGCATGATCTGCGGGATCACCCCGAACCAGGTGCGCTGGACGGGCGAGGCGCCGGTCGCCTCCAGCCCCTCCATCTGCTTGCGGTCCGCGTTCTCGATTGCCTCGGAAAAGAGCTTCCCGAAGGTTCCGGTATCGGTGAACCACAGCGCGAGGATCCCCGAGAGCGGCCCGAGCCCGAAGGCGCGGATGAAGATCAGCGACCAGATCAGCGAATCCACCCCGCGCAGGACATCGAAAACCCGCTTGGTCCCCGCGCGGACCCAGAAGAACGGCGTGATGTTGTTGGACGCGAGAAACGCGAGCGGAAGCGCCACGATCGCGGCCATCAGCGTGCCGACCAGCGCCATGACCACGGTGATCCAGAGCGCCTCGATGATCTCGCCATGCTGCCAGTCCTGGTTGCCCAGGAACTCGC
>JANNOT010000259.1:0-13511 GCA_031399375.1 Paraoceanicella sp. | reverse complement strand
GGCCGCTGCGGGCACGGACGCTGCGGGCACGGACGCTGCGGGCACGGACGCTGCGGGCACGGACGCTGCGGGCACGGACGCTGCGGGCACGGACGCGGCGGGCAAGGGCGCGACGCGCGACGGCGCGACGGGCGACGGCGCCATGGGCAAGGACGCCACGGCCGATGCGGCGGTCCGGAGCGCCGTGTCCCCCACGGGGGACGGGGGCGTCGTCGTGGCCGCAGGTGCCGGGAAGGGCGCCGGCGCCGCGGGCGACAGGGGGGCGAGCGGGGCACGGGTGTTCGCGGAAAGCCCCGCGGGCCGACCGGCGGGGCGCGGCTCTCCCGGTGCGGCGCGGCGCAGGGCGAGGCCGACCGGCGCAGGCGCTGCGGCCGGGTCCGGCGCAGGCGCTGCGGCAAACGTGGGGCCAAAGACGGGAGGCGCGGCAAGGGCAGGGGCCGTCGGGGTTACGCGGCGGGCGGTCAGCGGCGCGGGCCCGTTCCCAGGCCCGTTCCCAGGGCCGTTCCCAGGGCCGTCCCCGGGGCCGCCGGCCCGGGCTTCTGCATCTGCGTCGGCATCGGCGGCCGGGACCGCGGGGGCCGCCGCGGCGGCGGCCATGGCGAGCCCGCGGCGACCGCGGCCGGGGCCTGGTGTAGGGGAATGGCCAGGGGTAGGGGAATGGCCTGGGGTAGGGGCGTGGCCGGCGGTAGGGGCGGATCCGGGGGCGGGTCCCTCGTCCTCCGCTGCCGCCTCGTCGTCGGCGGCAAAGCGCCGGGTCCGGCGGGGATCGGGCTGGGCCCCGCCCTTGCCCTCGCTGCCCCGGCCCGGGCCGCGGCTGATGGGGTGCACCCCGTCCTTGTCGTGCAGGGCGGCGAGGAGCAGCTCGAGCCGCCCGGCGGCAACCTCGGCCCGCGCCGTCAGGTCGCGCAGGTCGCGCACCGAGGCGCCCGAGACGCGCTTGGCCTGTTCGAGCGCGCTCTGCATCCCGTCCACCTGGTGCGACAGCCCCGCGATGGCGCCCCCGAGCCCGCTGTCGAGATCCTTGAGGCCGCGCACCCGCGCCGAAAGCACCATGCAGTAGACCGCCGCCACAAGGGCGGCCACGATCATCAGCCCATCTGCGATCAATGCCATCCCGTCCTCCTCAAACTCGCTTGCATTCGAGGCATTTTGCCCGCTGGTCCCGGGCCGGTTCCTGGCCCGTTCGAGATTTGTTCCCTGCTGAATTCCAGCCGGGGGGCAGTCCTGCCGGATCAGTTGATGATGAACTCCGTCACCAGGAGGTCGCGCACGCCGCCATTGCCGGTCACGATCTGGATGCGGCGCAGAAGCTGGGCGCGCAGGCGGCTCATGGCGGCGGGGTTTTCGAGATCGGCGATCTCGACCGCGCGCAGGTAGGTGTTGATCACGTCGAGCACGCGCGGGATCAGCAGGCGGACCTGCGCCTCCTGCGCGGGATCGATCTCGAGCTGGGCGGTAAACTGCAGGTGGCGCGCGTTGGCGCCGGGCCCCAGCGACACGGTGATCGGGTCGAGCGGCACGAAGCCCACGGGCGGCAGGTCGGGCTTGCGCGCAGCCTCCACCTCACCGGTTCGGCCAGCGCCACCGAAGGGCAGGGCGATCATTCCCGAATAGGTCACGAAGAACCCGGCCCCGCCCAGGGCGAGGGCGAGGGCGAGGCCCAGGATCAGGCCAAGCTTCCCGCCGGTCTTGGGCGGCGCCTCCGCCTCGGCCAACGCCACATCCGTCATGGCACACCTTTGGTTGCCTCTCTTCGATGCGTCCGTTCTAGGGGGGGATGGGCTAACTTAATGTTAAGCGTACCCGGTCGAATATCCGGCCCAGGCGAAGGGGGGCCAGAACGGTCCTTCAGGCGAAGTCGAGAGCACCCTGCCCGTGGAGCGACTGGTTTCAACCTGGACGGCGATGGAGCCGCGCAAGCGCATCGTGGCGATCCTCGCGACGCTCGCCACCGTCATTGCCGTGATGGCCCTGGCCCGCATCGGCACGACCCCGGCCATGGCCCTGCTCTATGCCGGCCTCCCGCCCCAGAGTGCCGGCGAGGTCGTGGCGGCGCTGGAGGCCAAGGGGATCGCCTACGAGGTGCGGGGCGAGGCGATCTACGTGGCCGAGGAGACGCGCGATGCCGCACGCCTCGACCTCGCCGCCCAGAACCTGCCCGCCAGCGGCACAGCGGGCTACGAGCTTCTCGACACCCTGTCGGGCTTCGGCACCACGTCGGAGATGTTCGATGCGACCTACTGGCGCGCGAAGGAGGGCGAGCTCGCCCGCACCCTGCTCGCCGCCCCCGGCATCAAGGCCGCGCGGGTCCATATCGCGAACCCCGTCCGCCGCCCCTTCCAGGACGCGGCCTCCCCCTCGGCCTCCGTCACCCTCACCCCCGGGGCGGGCGGGATCGATGCGGGCCAGGCCCAGGCCGCACGCTACCTCGTCGCCTCCGCCGTCGCGGGCCTCACGCCCGAGAACGTGACGGTGATCGACAGCGAGAGCGGCGTGCTCCTGCGCGCGGGCGAGGCGGGGCCCGGCATGGGCACCATCCCCACCGCGACCGAGCGGGGGGCGGAGATGCGCGCCAAGCTCGAGCGCCTGCTCGCCGCGCGCGTCGGCGACGGCCGCGCGGTGGTCGAGGTGACGGTCGACACCGTGACCGAGAGCGAGACGATCTCCGAGCGGGTGATCGACCCCGAAAGCCGGGTACCCATCGCGACCGATACCGAGGAAAGCTCCGAGAATTCCCAGGGCGCGGGGCCGGGGGGGATCACCATCGCCTCCAACCTCCCCGACCCGGCCGCGACCGACCAGGCCGCCACCACGACCCGCGCCGCCTCCAACACCCGCCAGCGCACGAATTTCGAGGTCTCCGAGGTCCGGCGCGAGCGGGTGCGGGTGCCGGGCGAGATCCGGCGCATCTCGGCCGCGGTCCTGGTCGATGGCACGATCGCCCCGGGCCCCGACGGGGTCCCGGTCTGGACCGAGCGGCCGCAGGCCGAGCTCGACGCGCTTGCCGAACTGGTGCGCTCGGCCATCGGGTTCGATGCCGCGCGCGGCGATGTCGTGACCATCGACAGCCTGGAGTTCACCCCGCCCCCCGCGCTCGGCACCCTGGTCGAGACGAACGCGGCCGGGTTCCTGGTCCGCAACGCCATGACGCTGATCCAGATGGGCGTGCTGGGGGTGGTGGCGCTGCTGCTCGGTCTCTTCGTGCTGCGCCCGATGCTGACCGCTACCCCCGCGGTCGCTCTGCCGCCCCCCGCCCCCGACCTGGTGGGCAGCGAGGGCGAGCTTGCGGCCGCCTTTGAGGCCGCGGGCGAGCTTCTGCCCGCAAATCCCGAGGCGACCCAGCGCCTGATGAGCCTGCGCGAGGTCATCACGGAGCGGGCGGAGGAATCGACGATCCTGCTGCGCAGCTGGCTGGAAACCCGTGAACCTGGGGAGGATCCCGCATGAGATCGGCGACGATGCGGCTCGAGAATTTTGTCCACGAGGCGCCGCGCCCGGCGGTGCCGCGGATCGCGGCGGCCGAGATCGAGCGCCAGCTCGCCCGCGCCCGCAGCGAGGGCCATGCGCGGGGCTATGAGGAGGGGGCCGCGGCCGCGATGGCGGCCTACGATTCGGAGATGAAGCTGCTGCTGGCTTCCATCGCCGAGATGCTCGACGACCGCGCGCTCGAGGCCGCATCCCTGCGCGCCGAGCTTCTCGCCGCGCTCCGCCCCCTGGTGCTCGCCCTGACCGGCGCGATCAGCCCCGCGCTCGCCCGCCTGGGGCTGGCCGAGGAGGTCGCGGGGCGGGTGGAGGAGGCGCTGCGCCGCGCCCCGACCGCGCGCGTCGTCGTCCGCCTGGCCCCCGAGATGGTCGAGGCGGTGGCCGACCGGCTCGCCCTCGCGGGGATCGGCCCCGGCCGCGGTCTCGACCTGCGCCCCGATCCTGACTGCCCCGCGCTCCAGGCCCGTGTCCTCTGGGCGGCGGGCTTTGACGAGATCGACATCGGCGCAAGCCTGGCCGAGGTCCAGGCCGCGCTCGAGACGCGCTTCGCGCAGCCCGGCGTCGGGGATATCCGCGGCGGGTCCCGCGCGCCTGCCGCCACCCAACCGGGGGCCCCCGACCCCCTGCCCAGGACCGCATAGGAGAGCGCCATGGATGAGACCGTGACCGATGGTCCGGAGCCCGAGGATGGCCTCGACGCGGCCGGCCCCCCCGTGCCCGCGCCGCGCGGGCGGCGCACCAGTGCCGTGCTGGGGGTGCCCATCGAGGTGATCATTTCGGTGGGCAAGGCGCGCCCGCTCGTCTCCGATCTCGTGAACCTGCGCCGCGATTCGGTGCTGCCGCTCGACAGCCGCATCGACGACCCGGTGGAGATCTACATCGGCGAGCGGCTGATCGCGCGGGGCGAGCTGCAGGAGATGGACGATGACAGCGGCCGGCTCGGCGTGCGCCTGACCGAGATCGAAGACCTCTCGAATGGCGTCTGAGGCCGCGGCCCCTGCCCTGGCTCCGGCTCCGGCCCCGACCCCGACGCCGGGTCTGACCCCGGATCCGACCGCGGGTCCCCTCCGTGGGTGCTGCTCCATGCCCATGTCTGTCCCCGGGCCGGTGCCTGGGCCCGTGCCTGGGCCGATACCTGGGCCCGTGCTGCGGCGAGGGCGTCTGCGCCGTGCGGGTGCCACCCCGATGCCCCCCGCCCTAATGCCCCCCGCCCCGATCCTGCGCGCCCTCCTCCCCCTCCTCCCCGCCCTCCTGCTGGCCGCAACCCTGGCCGTCCTCCTGTCTGGGCTCCTCGCCACCCCCGCCGCGGCCCAGCAGATCTCCATCGATCTGGGGGGCGACAGCGAGGGGACGCTGACGGGCCGCGCCGTCCAGCTCTTCGCCCTCGTCACGCTCCTCAGCCTCGCACCCGGGATCGCGGTGATGGTCACCTGCTTTCCCTTCATGGTCACCGTGCTCTCGATCCTGCGCCAGGCGGTCGGGGTCCAGCAGGCCCCGCCCAACATGATGATCGTGAGCCTCGCGCTCTTTCTCACCTGGTTCGTGATGGAGCCGGTCTTCACCGCGGCCTATGATGCGGGCGTGGCCCCCCTGATGGCGGGCACGCTGGAGCCCGGGCCCGCGTTCGAGGCCGGGGTCGCCCCCTTCCGCGGCTTCATGGAGGGGCGGGTGGACCCCGACACGGTCGCCGAGATGCGCGGCGCCGCCCCCGCCCGCTTTGCCGCCACCGACCCCCGCCTCCCCCCTGCCGCTCGCCATCCTCGTCCCCTCGTTCCTGCTCTCGGAGATCCAGCGCGGGTTCGAGGTCGGCTTTCTCATCTTCCTGCCCTTCCTGATCATCGACCTCGTCGTCGCCTCGATCCTGATGTCGATGGGCATGATGATGGTGCCCCCGGCCGTGGTCTCGCTGCCCTTCAAGCTCGCCTTCTTCGTCCTGGCCGATGGCTGGACGCTGCTCGCGGGTGCCCTCGTGCGGAGTTACGGATCATGACCCCGACCCAGAACGCGCTGCAGATGGTCCCGCAGAGCGTGACGCCGGTGCAGACCGTGCTGCCGCCCCAGCTGCCCGCCCAGCCCGGGGCCGCCGCCCCGCTGGCGCGCATCGGCGGGTCCGAGCGCACCGCCGCCGACCTGCGCCCCGCCGAGAAGGCCGCGATCATCCTCGCCGCCCTCGGACCCGCCGCCGCCGCCCCCGTGCTCCAGGACCTGGGCGAGGCCAACATCCGCCGCTTCGCCCGCATCATCGCCAACATGGGCCTGATCCCGGGCGCCGTGCTCGACCAGGTCGTGCGCGAATTCCTGGTCGAGATGGGGGGCGAGGACGACATCAATGGCGGCCTTGCCACCGCGCGCAAGATGCTGGCCGGGGCGCTCGACCGCGACGCCTATGCCCGGGTGATGGAGGATGTGCAGGGCAATGTCCGCCTCTCGATCTGGGACAAGATCGGCAATGCCCCGGTGGGCGGGCTCGCCAACTTCCTCGCCGCCGAACACCCCCAGGTCGGCGCGGTGGTGCTCGGCCGCCTGCGCCCCGACCGCGCCGCGCGCGTGCTCGAGCGCCTGCCCTCGGACCTCGCCCAGGTCATCGTCCTGCGCATGAGCCGGGTCCCGCGGCTGGAGCAGGGCGTGCTCGAACAGGTGAAGTCGGTGATCGAGGAGGAGTTCCTCTCGGTCATCCAGCGCGAGCAGGCCTCCAAGAAACCTGCAGAGCTTCTGGCCGCGCTGATGAACCATGTCTCGAACGCCGCGCGCGAACAGTTCCTCGCCCAGCTCGAGGCCGACGAGCCGGTCTTTGCCGCCGAGGTCCAGCGGGTGATGTTCACCTTCGCCGACATCCTCGCCCGCGTGAGCCCGCGCGACATCACCCGCATCACCCGCGAGGTGGAGGATGCGACCCTGATGGCAGCCCTCAAGACCGGGCTCGAGAACCACCCCAAGGTGGTGGAATTCATCCTGGGCAACCTCTCGCGCCGCCTGGCCGAGCGCATGGCCGAGGATCTGACCAACATGCTCCCCGTGCCGTTGAAGGAGGGCGAGGCGGCCCAGGCCGCCCTGGTCAAGGCGATCCAGACCCTGGCGCAGAAGGGCGAGATCAAGCTCAACCAGCCCGAGACGCCCGACGAGGACTGACACCGCGGGTCGCGCCGGGTTGCCGGAAAGATTCTGGCAATCTTGCCCCCCTAGTGTGCGACGCGACGCCGCAGACCTGCGGCCTTCCGCCGGGGACATGCCGATGCTGCTCGATGCCGTGCCGATCCCCCGCCGCCTCGCCCTGATCTTCGGGGTCGTGGCCCTGCTCGCCCTCGCCGCGGGTGGCGTGTCCGTCGCGACCAGCCTCGTGCTGGCCCGCACGGGGGTCGAGGTCGGGGCCGGGCTCGCGCCGCTCGGGGGGGCCGCGGTGGCGATCAAGTACACCGCGACCCGCGCCCATCTGGTCTTCGAGGAGATCGTGGCGGGCGATGCGACCGAAAGCGTCGACGAGGTGCGCGCCCTGCTCGCCGAGACCCGGTTCTATGCCGATGCGATCCGCGACGGCGGGACGAACGCGGCCGGGGTTTTCGTCGCGAGCACCGATCCCGCGGTGCGCGACCGGGTCGCCGCGGTCGGCGCGGCCCTCGACGATTTCACGGCCGCGGTCGAGGCCCGCGCCGGGATCCTCGGCACGGCCGAGGCCGAGGCGGGCTCGTCGCTCGAACAGGCCTTCGACGACAGCTATGACCGGCTGATGGCCGAGGCGGATGGGGCCGCGGCGCTGATCCATGCGGACATGGGCGCGGGCCTCGCGCGGCTTTCGGCCGCGGGCAGCCTTGCGGCGGCCCTGCCCGTGGCGGGGATCGCGGCGCTGCTCCTCGTGCTGCTCTGTGCCTGGCGGCTCTTGGCCCGGGGTGTCAGCGCCCGGATCGTGGAGCTTGCGGGGCTCACCCGCGCGCTGGCCGCGGGCGATCTCGGCGCACCCGCCCCGGCCTGGACGGCGGGGGACGAACTCGGCGGCCTCGCCGAAAGCCTCGAGGCGTTCCGCGCCGCGCTCGTCGCCCGCACCCGTCTCGCCGCCGAGCGGGCGGCGGCCGAGGAGGCGGAGGCATCGCGCGCGGCGGCCGCCAGGGCGCTGACCGCCGCCCTTGCCGATCTCGCCGACCGGGTCGCGGCCGGCGATCTCTCCGCCCGCCTGCCCGCGCAGCCCGGCGATCCCGCGCTCGACCGGCTCGCCCAGGGCGCCAACCGGCTTGCGGGAACCGTCGAGAGCGTGGTGACCGAAACCGCCCGGGTGCTGCGCGCGTTCGCCGCCGCCGATCTCACCCAGCGGATGGCGGGGGGGTTCGAGGGGGCGTTCGGCGAGCTGCGCGCCCATGCCGACGACACGGCCGCCCGGCTCGGCGCCACGCTCGGCGCGGTGCGCGACCTGACCGACGAGCTCGGCGGCGGCACGGCGGCGCTCGCCCAGGGCAGCGCCGCCCTCGCCGCCCGGGCCGAAACCCAGGCCGCCAATCTCGAGCAGATCTCGGCGACGATGGAGGACATGGCGGGTCGCATCGGGGCCGCCGCCGCGCGCGCGGGCGCCGCCGACGCCCAGGCCACCGCCGCCGCGGCCCGCGCGGCCGAGGGCCAGGCGGTCGTCGCCCGCAGCCTGCAGGCGATGCGCGGCATCGAGGAGAGCGCCGAGAAGATCACCGCCATCATCGCCGTCATCGACGGGATCGCATTCCAGACCAACCTGCTCGCGCTCAACGCGGCCGTCGAGGCCGCGCGGGCGGGCGACGCGGGCAAGGGCTTTGCGGTCGTGGCCGCCGAGGTCCGCGGGCTCGCGCAGCGCGCGTCCTCGGCCGCGCGCGACATCGCGGGGCTGATCCGGGAAAGCGGGACGCGGGTGACCGAGGGGGTGGAGCTTGCCGCCGCCACCGGCGAGGCGCTCGACGGGCTGCGCCAGGCGGTCGGCACGCTCGGCGGCGCGATCAGCGGCATCGCGGTCGAGACGCGCGAGGTCGCAGCCTCGGTCGCGGAGGTGAAGTCGGCCGTCCAGGCGCTCGACACCATCACCCAGGCCAACGCCACCCTCGCGGACGAGAGCGCCGCGACCACCCGCACGCTGAGCACCCGGATGGCCGCGCTGACCGCCACCACCGCCGCGTTCCGCCTGCCGCGCGTCGGCGACCCTGGGGTTGAGGGTTGGGCCACCCATGCAGCCTGAGCGCGTAGCCCGGGGCAATTTCATGCGCAGTTGCGCTTGCCGCAGTGCAATCGAAGCTGGACGCTGGCGATTTTGCAGTGCACTCAGGACCGGCTGAACGCTCGTCCTGTCTTTTGCCCCACCGCGTCGCTTATGGGGGCACCGCGATGATGAATCGCTGTTGCGGACGTATTGTTGCAAACACTGCTTTTATTTTTGTGCAGAATTTAAGCTGCCTGTAATCGTTCGTCAAAAAACGACCGCTTGTTAAGCATGCATAAACCAATCTTGCGTAGTGGTAATACAGAAAAAGGGGCGCTCAATAGAGCCGCTCTTCAATGAAACCAACTTCGCAAAGAAGGGGACAGAGTGATGATCCATGGAATCTACGGTATCATTGAGGCTGAAGAGTTCGCGCTGACCACCGGGCTTGCGGTCGGAAGCGGGGGGGGTGCCTCCAATGGAAAATACGTGCAGGCGACCTCGCTCGCCTTCGCCTCCATGTCCAAGACGGTCGCCGGTTATGGCGGAACCTATGACCTGAAGATTTCGTACTTCGATGAAAACGACGGCGTCAGTCGCGTGACCGTAAAGGTCGACGGCGTGGTCATCGACACCTGGAACTGGGACAAGAACCTGGGCTCCTCGCTGGCCGATACCCAGACCCTGACCACCCGGACCATCAGCAACGTGACCTTCGATTCGAGCGCGGTCATCACGATCGAGGGCTACAGCGCCAAGAACGAGCCGATGCGAATCGACCGCGTCGACCTGATGCCCACGCAGGATCGGGGGGGGCCCGACGGCCTTGCGAGCTTTGCGGGGGCCGAGGGCTTCGGGACCGAGACCGCGGGCGGGCGGGGCGGCTGGATCGTGAAGGTCACCAACCTCAACGATTCGGGGATCGGCTCGCTCCGCTGGGCGCTCGAGGATCTCGACGCCCCGCGCATCGTGGTCTTCGACGTCGGCGGGATCATCAACCTCAAGTCCGAGATCCGGATGAACGGCGACGTGACCGTGGCGGGCCAGACCGCCCCGGGCGACGGCATCGTGCTGCGCGGCGCCCGGCTCCATGTCGCCGAGGACGACGTGATCATCCGCGGCCTGAAGTTCCGGCCCGGCGACGGCGCCGGGATGACCCCGTCCGAGCGCGACGGCATCTCCGTCGGGCGCGACGGGGAGATCGTCGAGCGGGTGGTGGTCGATTCGAACTCGATGAGCTGGTCGGTCGACGAGAACGTCTCGGTCTGGGCCGGGGCGCATGACGTCACCTTCTCCAACAACATCTTCGCCGAGGGGCTGCAGAACTCGATCCACCCGCAGGGCGCCCACAGCATGGGGATGATCATCGGCGACGGTGCGCAGCGGATCAGCGTGATCAACAACCTCTTTGCCAACAACGAGCACCGCAACCCCAACATCTGGAATTCCTCGGTCGAGGTGATCAACAACTACGTCTACAATTACGGCGCCAACGGCCTCGACGTGGCGGACGGGCTCGCGAGCCCCGCCAAGGTGAACATCATCGGCAATGTCTACGAGCGCGGGCCTGACTCGGCCCTGCGCTCGCCGATCCGCCTGGGCGAGAAGGACGGCGGCTCGGCCTACTACCTCAAGGACAACATCACCGTGACCCGGACGAGTTCGTCCCAGCCCGACATCGACGCCGCAGCCGGGGCGGGACTTGCGGTGGTGAAATCGAGCCCGGTCTTCACGGGGAGCGGCGCGGACGCCATGTCCTCGTCGCTGGTGAAGGATTATGTCCTCGCCCATGCCGGTGCGTTCTCGTGGGACCGGGATTCCAACGACACAAGGCTGATCAACGGGGTGAAGACCAACACCGGCGGGCTGATCGACTCGCCCTCGGATGTTGGCGGCTACAAGACCCCAACCGTCACCACCACGCTCAAGGACACCGACAAGGACGGGATCCCGGACATCTACGAGGCCCAGCTCGGCTTCAACCCCAATGTCTTCGATCCCCATGGCGACAAGGATGGCGACGGGTTCACCAATATCGAGGAATACATCAACGGCCTGATCACCGGCTTTGACGCGGCACCCGCGCGCGAGGCAGCCTATACCAAGCTCGAGGCCGAGGATTTCGTGTTCCGGGCGGGCTTCGTGGCCGAAAGCCACGCCCTCGCCTCGGGCGGCAAGTTCATCCGCTCGAGCAGCACGGCGACCCATGTGGCCGAGGCCGAGTTCGACGGGGGGGACGGGCGCTACGACATCATCGTGCGCTATGCCGACGAGAATGACGGCGCCTCGCGGCTCAAGATCCTGGTGGACGGGACCACCGTCGCGGACTGGGCCTGGACCAAGCAGCTTGGCAGCGGGATGGTGACCTCCGACACCCTCGTCACCCAGAAGTTCGCGGGTGTGATGCTGGAGGATGGCGACATGATCACGCTGTCGGGAACCTCGAACGCGGGCGAGGCGCTGCGGATCGACTACCTGGAGCTTGTCCCGCTCGCCTGAGTGTCACCCCAAATCCTGGGGCGGACATGGGCGGCCATGCGCCGCGCCACCCCGTCCCAGGTCTCGTCCCCGGCCAGGGCGAGGCTGGCCTGCCCGCAGCGCTGGCAGGCCAGCGGGTCGCGCAGCACCCCGATCAGGGCCGCGGCGAGCGCGTCGGGATCGCCCGGGGGCACCATGGCGCCATTGACCCCGGGCCGGACGATGTCCCCGATATCGCCCACGCTGGTGGCGACGATCGGCAGGGCAAAATGCAGCGCCTCGACGAACACGATCCCGAAGGGTTCGAGCCGCGAGGGCATGCAGAAGACCGAGGCCGCGTGGAAATGGCGCGCGGTCTCGGCCGGGGGCAGGCGGCCGAGGATCTCGACCCCTGGCCCGGCGAGGCCGCCGTCCCGCGCGGGCGTGCAGCCGACGATCGTGAGGGTCGCATCGGGCAGCACGGCGCGGACCCGGGCGAAGGCTGCGGCGAGCTCGGGCCCCCCCTTGCGGTCCCAGTCGATGCCCACGAAGAGGATGTTGCGCCGGGCATAGCGGGCAAGCCCGGTATCGGGCGGGTGGTCGGGGCGCGCGGTGGCCCCCGCCCCCACGCGGATCGCCCTCGCGGGGTCGATGCCGTAGTCGCTGACAAGAAGATCGCGGATCTTCGAGCCGAAGGTGAAGACCGCCGTCGCCCGTGCGTAGACCTCGCGCTCGCAGGCGCTCCACCCGCGGCTTGGCCGGCCGAGCCCGTCCGCCCAGCCCGCCCGGGCCCGGGCCGCCGCGACATGGTCGGTATAGACGAAATGGGGCACGGCCCCCGGCCCCCCGCCCCGATCCGCACCCCGATCCGCGACCCGATCCGCGCCCCCACGCGTGACCGGCAGGCTTGCATCGAACATCGACTGGGTCTGGAGGGTGAAGCGCAGGGGTCGGCCCGCCAGCCTGCGGTGCACCAGGGCGCGGGCCAGGTCGAAGAAGGCGCGGGTCCGAAAGAGCCGGTAGCGCAGGCGCGCGCGCGACCGCAGGCTGCCGGGGCCGTATTCGCGCAGCACCCCGATCAGGCTTAGGGCCATGGCGCGGGGGCTGCGGTAGAAGAGGTCGAGCACGTCCACCCGCTCGATCGACAGCCCCGGCAGCGTCCGCTCCAGGGCAGCGAGGAGCTGGGCATTGGTGTGCGAGAAGGCCCCCATGGTGATGAAGGCGGCGCGGTCGGGATCCGGACCGGGCCGGGCGTCGCCGGGGGGCCTGGCGGTGGCGGCATGGGGGGGGGCGATCATCCTGACCGCCGCTTCGCAGGACCCTTCAGGCGGCTTTTCAGGCGGCCAGTCAGGCGGCCAGTCAGGCGGCCTTTCAGGCGCTGCAGGGCATCGCGCACGAGGCCCGCGAGAAGGCGCGCCTGGATCAGCCGCTTGGCGGCCCCGCCCGTCGCGCGGACCGGCTGCCCGGCCCGGCGGGCGAGGTCGAGATCGCCCGCGATCAGCGCCTCGACCGCCGCCTGGACCGCGGGTCCCGCGAACTCGCCCAGGGTTGCGACGGCCCGACCCCCGCGCACGCCATAGGCCTTGTGGATGCCGTAATGGTGCACGATGCGCGGCGCGGGCTGGGCGGCGTGCAGGAAGACGAGCTGGGGCAGGTCGAGGAAGTTGTATTCCGACGGCAGCGTGGCGATGCGCAGGTCGCTCGCCCATAGGAGCTCGCGCAGGGCGGGCTGGTCGCGCTCCAGTCCCTCCGCCCGCACCACGCCGCGCCAGGCGTCGAGCAGGGCGAGAACGGCAGGGCTGCGGCGGAACGCGATGACGCCGGAATTGAATTGCGGAAAGGCGGCCGGGAAGGGGCGGCGCCACGGGACGGCGGCATGGCCGCTGTTGCGCTCCTGGTCATGGGCGAGCGCGATGTCGAACCGGTCGAGCAGGCCGAACACGTCGCCGATATCGGCGGTGACGAAGAGGTCGGCATCGAGATAGAGCGTGCGCGCGAAGCGGCTCGCGTGCATGGCGTCGATCTTGGAGCGGTGCCAGGGCGCCGACAGCAGATGGACCCGGTCGATCCCCGGCACGTCGCCCGGAATGTCGGTGTAGAGATCGATGGCAAGGCCGGGATTGGTGCGCCGGACGCTTTCGGCTGCCCGGCAGGCGATCGCGTGGTATTTGGGTCCCGTCGCGGCAAAGATCACGCCGACGGCGTCGGGATCCGGGCGGGGGGGCCTGTCGGGTGCCGGGTCGGGTGCCGGGTCGGGTGCCGATCCCCAGCCCGTTCCCGGAACGGCGGCGGATGAACGCCGCGGCCCATCTGCCACAACCCCGGGAGCCCCGGGGGGGCCCGCCACAGCCCCGGGGGGGCCTGCCACGGCGTCCGATGGCGGCCCGCCTTGCCCGTCTGCACCCATACCACCCACCAAGCCACC
>JANNOT010000027.1:0-5889 GCA_031399375.1 Paraoceanicella sp. | reverse complement strand
GTTCTGATAGGCCTCCCAGCCCAGTTCCAGCATGTAATCGCAAACTTCCGAGATCACATCATAACGCCGCATCACCGCCTGCTGGTCGTAGCAGGGCTTTTCGGCGGTCGCCGCCGAAGACCAGCCCGCCCTTGTCGGACTGGCTGATGTAGAAATGCCCCATGCCGAAGGTGACGACGCCGGGGATGCAGGGCTTGAGCGATTCCGAAACGAACGCCTGCAGGACATGGCTCTCGATCGGCAGGCGCAGGCCCGCCATCTGGCCCACCTGGCTCGTGCGCCCCGCGACGGCCATGCCGACCTTCTTGGCGGCGATGTACCCGCGTGTGGTCTCCACCCCCAGGACCCGGCCACCCTCGATGCGGAACCCGGTGACCTCGCAATTCTGGATCAGGTCCACGCCACGAAGATCCGCACCGCGGGCAAAGCCCCAGGCGACCGCGTCGTGGCGCGCCGACCCGCCCCGGCGCTGGAGCAGCCCGCCCCGGATCGGGAAGCGTTCGCTGTCGAAGTTCAGGAACGGCGCATAGGCCCGGACGCCCTCGCGGTCCAGAAGCTCCGCATCCTCGCCATGCATGCGCATCGCGTTGCCGCGCCGGGCATAGAAATCGTACTGCCCGTCCGAATGGCAGAGGTTCAGCACGCCGCGCTGGGACATCATGGCGTTGTAGTTGAAATCCTGCTCCAGCCCCTCCCACAGCTTCAGGGAATGGGCATAGAAGGGCGCGTTGCCCGGGATGTGGTAGTTTGCGCGCACGATCGTCGTGTTGCGCCCGATATTGCCCGAGCCGAGATGGCTGCGCTCCAGCACCGCCACATTCGTGATGCCGTGGTTGCGCGCGAGATAGTAGGCGGTGGCGAGCCCGTGCCCGCCGCCCCCGATGACGATGACGTCATAGGCCGATTTCGGGTGGGGATCGCGCCATGCGGGCGCCCAGCTCCGCTGCCCGGTCAGGGCGTTCTTCAGGATGGAAAGGGCGGAATAGTGCATGCGGGGCTCCGGCGGCGCGCGCCCGATCAAACATCGGGGGCCTGGCAGGGGCAAGCGGAGAAGCGACCGCGGGGGGTCGTTTTCGGGGCGGTGCCGCGGCAGGGACGGGCGTCGCCGGGTCCACCACGCAACCCACCCCGGGCGGCCCCGCCGCGCCGGTGCCGGGCCCTCGCGCTGGCTGGAACGCCGCCGCTCTGCCCGGCATGTCGGGGACGCCGGTCATCCACGCGCTCGTCCCGGCCGCGTCCGTCCTGCCGAGGGGCCGCGCAGCGTGGCGGCCGCGGCCGACGACCGTTGGGCCGACACCGCGCGCCTGCGCGACATAGCCCTGGCGCAGGGCCCGCTCTGGAGCCCGGGTGGCACGCGGCCGCGGCTTCAATCACGCCTGCGTGAAGATGTTGCGTGGGGCGCGGCAACGCCCGACATGGTGGTGACCATTTCCGGCAAGACGAGGAGCCTGCCCCATGCAATGTCCCGTGGACGGTGCCACCCTGCAGATGACCGAGCGCAGCGGGGTCGAGATCGACTACTGCCCCACCTGCCGGGGCGTGTGGCTCGACCGGGGCGAGCTCGACAAGATCCTCGAGCGCGCCGCCGACGCCGCACCGCGCACCGCGCCCCAGGCCGTGCCGCAGGCCCGGTTTGCCGAGCCCGGGCGCGAGGTGCATGGCGCCGATCGCCTGCGCACCGACGGTCGGCCGAAGAAGCGCGAATCCTTCCTCAGTGACCTGCTCGACTTCTGACGGCCCGCCTTTGCGGTTGACCCCGGCGCCTGCGGCCCCGATCCTCGCGCCGGATGCCTGGGGCGGGGAGCGGATGCAATGCGGTGGCGCGGTCGGCGGACGAGCGACAATGTGGTGGATGTCCGTCGGGGCGGCGGCGGGGGTGGCGGCTTCGGCGGCGGTCCGGGCCGGATCGGGGGCATCGGGCTCGTCATTGTCCTGATCGCAGGGGCGTTCTTCGGCGTCGACCTGACCCCGTTCCTCCAGGGCGGCGGGACGACCACGGCGCCCGGGCCTGCGCCGACAGGTCCCAACGCCATCGACGACGAGGCGGAGGAATTCGTGGCCGTCGTCCTCGCCGATACCGAGGAGGTCTGGAGCCGCGAGTTCGCCGCCCGGGGCGCCACATACCAGCCGCCGCGCCTGTTCCTGTTCTCGGGCAGCGTCACATCCGCCTGCGGCCAGGCCAGCTCCGCGGTCGGGCCGTTCTACTGCCCGGGCGATTCCCAAGTGTATCTCGATCTCGATTTTTTCCGCGTGATGCGTGACGAGCTGGGCGCCCGGGGCGAGTTTGCTTTCGCCTATGTTATTGCCCATGAGGTCGGACACCACGTCCAGAACCAGACGGGCGTCATGCGCGACACCGCCTCCGCCCGCGCGCGGGCCAGCGAAAGCGAAGCCAACGAGATTTCGGTGCGCGTCGAGCTCCAGGCCGACTGCTATTCCGGCGTCTGGGCGCGCGGCGCCGAGGAGATGTTCGGCACGCTCGAACCCGGCGACATCGAAAGCGCGCTCGACACTGCGGCGCGCATCGGTGACGACGCGCTCCAGCGCCGGTCCCAGGGCGTGGTCGTCCCCGACAGCTTCACCCATGGCTCGTCCGCGCAGCGCCAGGACTGGTTCGGGCGGGGGTACAAGTCAGGAACAATGGAATCCTGCGACACGTTCTCGGGGCGCATCTAGGCTGCTTTTCCTTTGGGCATCTGCCCAAGGCTTATTCACAAAACTGTCATCCTGTGGCACACTCGCCGAATTCGACGCCACAGGAGCTACCCATGCGCTGCTTCACAGCCTGCGCCAACATGGCGCTTTGCCTTTTCACGCCCGCCGCCTGCGCCCCTGCCTTTGCCTCCACCCTCAGCACCGTGTCGCTGATCGTGGACGGTGTGAGCATCCTGGGCGAGGCGACGGAGGCTGCCCGCAACTTCTCCGAGATCTTCGGGGTCGGCGACATCACGAGCCAGGAGGATGACCACCCGCTCTACACCCAGGGGGGCGTGGGCCCGACGATCCAGATCAAGGGCACGCCCCACGACTTTCGCCTCTTTCTCCAGCAGACCAACGATGTGAGCGCGTTCGAGGATGATTATGCCGCGCGCGTCGCCGGGGTCAGCCGGTTCTCGGACGGGGCAAAGACGTTCGACACGTGGAAATACGGCTTCACGATCGAGGTCGATCTGATCGACGATTTCGCCGACATGTCCGTGGTGGGGTTCGTGCAGCACATCATGGCGCCGCATCCCGAGACGGGCGAGGAGGAGACGGGCAAGGAGCTTCCCTTCCGCATGGCGTTCCGCCAGCGCTTCACCGATGGAGAGACCAAGGCCGTCGAGAATGCCCAGACCCCGCTTCCGTCCGAGGTCCACCCGCGCGGCACCCATGCCGACAGCCTGATCTCGGCGATCCTGAAGGCTGAGCTTGACGGGGCGGGCATCGACCATCTGAACGATTTCTCGGTGCTGATCGAGGCGAACCATCCCCGCACGGTCCCCGTTCCCGCAACGGCCGGCCTGCAGGGCGTGGCACTTGCCGCGCTCGGCCTCGCGGCCCGCCGCCGCGCGACGGCACACACGCGCCGCTGGTGCGCATCCGCCTTGGCCGTGGCGTAGCGGCAGGGCCGCCCGTCCTGCCCCCAAGCCGCCCGTCCTGCCGCATCCGCATGGTCGGCCCCCCGTTCGGCGGGGTGGTCAGCGGTCGCCGGGCGCGATAGCAAGGTGGCAGGTCGAGGGTGGGCCGGGCGCGACGCGGCAGGGGGCAGGCATGGCGGAATTGGCGGTCTATCGCGGGGTCTGGCCGGTGGCGCCGACCCCGTTCGGCGAGACGGGGGCGCTCGACCTGCCCGGCATGCGGCGGGTGATCGACTGCATGATCGACCAGGGGGTGGACGGGATCTGCATCCTGGCCAATTTCTCCGAACAGTTCCTGCTGTCGGATCTCGAGCGCCAGACCCTGACGCGGCTCTGCCTCGAGCAGGTGGCGGGGCGGGGTACCCGTGATCGTGACCTGCTCGCATTTCGCGACCCAGATCGTCGAGGCGCGGGCGCGCGAGGCGGCCGAGCTGGGGGCGGCCATGATCATGCTGATGCCGCCCTATCATGGCGCGACGCTGCGGGCGGACGAGGACGGCATCATCGCCCAGTTCGCCCGCGCGGCCGAAGCCGGGGGGCTGCCGATCATGTTCCAGGACGCGCCCGTGTCGGGGGTCGGCGTGTCGGCGGCGTTCCTCGCGCGGCTGGCGCGCGAGGTGCCGCTGGCCTGCTATTTCAAGATCGAGACGGCGCAGGCGGCGGGCAGGCTGCGCGCCCTGATCGCGGCGGGGGGCGAGGCGGTCGTCGGTCCCTGGGACGGCGAGGAATCCATCACGCTGATCGCCGATCTGAACGCGGGCGCGACGGGGACCATGTGCTCTGCCACCCTGCCCGACCTGATCCGCCCCGTCGTGGTGGACCACCGCGATGGGCGGCTCGAGGCGGCCGAGGCGGGATATGCCCGCATCCTGCCGCTGATCAATTTCGAGAACCGCCAGTGCGGCTGGCGCGCGGCCAAGGCGGTGATGGTCGAGGGCGGGGTGATCGCCAGCGACCACACCCGCCATCCAGCCGCGCCGCTGCACCCCGCCACGCGGGCCGAGCTGCTGCGGCTCGCCGCACCGCTCGACCTCGTGGCTATGCGCTGGGGGCGTTAGCCCGCGGGGCCGGCGCCTTCGCCGCCTTTCGCTTGCGCCGCGACAGGATGTTGAGCCCCTCGACCAGCGCCGAGAACGCCATCGCGCCGTAGATGTAGCCCTTGGGCACATGCACCCCGAAGCCCTCGGCGATCAGCGTCATGCCGATCATCATCAGGAACCCCAGCGCGAGCATCACGACCGTGGGGTTCTCGCCGATGAACTCGCCGAGCGGGTTGGCCGCGAGCAGCATGACCGCGACGGCGACGACCACCGCCACGACCATGATCGGCACATGCGGGGTCATGCCGACGGCGGTGATGATGCTGTCGACCGAGAACACCAGGTCGAGCAGCAGGATCTGCGCAATCGCCGCGCTGAAGGACATCTGGATCGCCTTGCCCGCGAACATGTCCCCCTCGGGGTCCGGATCGACGCTGTGGTGGATTTCCTTGGTCGCCTTCCAGACCAGGAAGAGCCCGCCCGCAATCAGGATCATGTCCTTCCACGAGAACGCATGGCCGAAAAGCGTCAGCACGGGTGCTGTCAGCTGCACGATCCACGCGACCCCGGCGAGCAGGCCCAGGCGCAGGATCAGCGCGAGGCTGAGCCCGATCCGCCGGGCCGCGCGGCGCTGGCTCTCGGGCAGTTTGTTGGACAGGATCGAGATGAAGAGGAGGTTGTCGATGCCGAGCACGACCTCCATCACGATGAGGGTCGCGAGCGCGATCCAGGCGGCGGGGTCGAGCACGAGGCTCAGGATGGTGTCCAAGGGGCATCTCCTGTACGGGCCGGGGCAGCATCCTCATGCCCCGGCGAGGGGACGAGGGCAAGGGCCGCGGCAACCTCGCGGCACGGGCGGCCGGATCATTCGGGCTGGCCGCGGACCAGCCGCTCATAGGCCGCCTGCCATTCGACCGCCTCGCGCCGCGCCTGGCCCAGCCCCGACATGGTCGCCTCGAGCTCCGCCGCCCGGGCGGCAAGCTCGCGGGCATGGGCGTGGCGCAGGGCGGCCGTCTCCGCCTCGGCCGCGGCCCGTGCGGCCTCGGCGCGGGCCAGGGCGCCCGCGATGTCCGAGGGCGGCGGGGGCGGGGCCGATACGCGGCCCCAGATCCAGCGCAGCGCCCATCCCAGCCCCACCGCTGCCGCGAAGATGAGCGCGAGGGTCAGGGCGAGCGCGTCCCGGGTCATGGCGCGGCGGGGTCCGCATCCGCGGCCAGCAGCTTTACCGC
>JANNOT010000466.1:0-1571 GCA_031399375.1 Paraoceanicella sp. | reverse complement strand
GCCCGGATCAGCGGCAGGGTGATCGCATCACGGTCGAGGTCGAACGGGGCGTGGCCCGGCGTCTCCTCCTGCCCGTAATGGCTGGGGTGGACGTTGGGGCGGGCGCCGGTGAACACGAATCCCTGGCAGGCGCAGAGCAGGTCCCCGACCGTCACCGCCTCGGGCATCGCGGGCACCACGAGCGGCACCGCCCCGCAGATATCGGCGACGGCACGGATGTTCGTCTCTCCCACCGCCTGGACGCGATACTGATCGTTAATCAGGTGGAAATTGCCGATGACACCGATGACGGGCTTGCTCATGGGATATGCGCGACCTCCGGGGAGAAGTCTTTATCCTAAAGCCTAATTTTCCGTGCGTCGAGATCGGGTCAGGAGATTCGCGCGCCCTGGGCCTTCACGGCCAGGCGCGCGGCGTGCAGGATCGGCTCGGTATAGCCCGAGGGTTGCGCCGCCCCCTCGAAGATCAGCGCCGCGGCCGCCCGGAATGCCGCGCCGTCACAGGCGGGGGCCATGGGGTGATAGGCGGGATCGCCCGCGTTCTGGCGGTCCACCACCGCCGCCATCCGGCGCAGCACCGCCTCGACCTCGGCGCGGTCCACCACGCCATGGGCGAGCCAGTTTGCGATGTGCTGGGACGAGATGCGGCACGTCGCACGATCCTCCATCAGCCCCACGTCGTAGATGTCGGGCACCTTGGAACACCCGATCCCCTGGTCCACCCAGCGCACGACATAGCCGAGGATCCCCTGGGCGTTGTTCTCGAGCTCGGCCGTGACCTCGGCCTCGGGCCAGTTGCGCCCGGGCGCGAGCGGGATGGCGAGCAGATCGTCCCGTACCGCCCGCCGCCCGCCCGCGGCGATCGCCTGCTGCCGCACGAACACGTCCGTGGCATGGTAATGCGTGGCATGCAGCGTTGCCGCAGTCGGGCTCGGCACCCAGGCGGTGCTGGCACCGGCCTGGGGATGCGCGCCCTTCTGCGCCAGCATGTCGGCCATCCGGTCGGGCATCGCCCACATGCCCTTGCCGATCTGCGCGCGGCCCGAGAAGCCGCAGGCGAGACCCGCGTCCACGTTCCAGTCCTCATAGGCCGCGATCCAGCGCGCGCCCTTCATCTCGCCCTTGCGCACCATGGCCCCCGCGGCCATCGAGGTGTGGATCTCGTCGCCGGTGCGGTCGAGGAACCCGGTGTTGATGAAGACGACGCGGGTGCGCGCGGCATGGATGCAGGCGCGCAGGTTCAGGGTCGTGCGCCGTTCCTCGTCCATGATGCCGATCTTGACCGTGCAGGGCGGCAGGCCCAGGACCGCCTCCACATGGTCGAAGACGGCGCAGGCGAAGGCCACCTCCTCGGGTCCGTGCATCTTGGGCTTCACGATGTAGACCGAGCCCGCGGGGGAATTCGCACGCGCCCCGCGCAGGTCTTGGCATGCGCAGAGGACGGTCATCATGGCGTCGAGCAGGCCCTCGAACACCTCGGCCCCGTCGCGGTCGAGGATGGCCGGGGTGGTCATCAGGTGGCCCACATTGCGCACCAGCTGCAGCACCCGCGCCCGCACGGCCATCGCCGTG
>JANNOT010000441.1:0-3676 GCA_031399375.1 Paraoceanicella sp. | reverse complement strand
GAGGTTGACGAGGTTGACCGTGGAGAGGAATTGCGGGTTGATCGCCGCGGTGACGCCGCCGGTGACGAGCACGAGCAGGAACAGGCCGGTTTCCTTGCGCATCATCAAGGCTGCTCCTCGCGCGGGGTCATGCGACGGCTTCGTGCAGGCTTGCCTGGCCGGTGGCGAGCGTGAGCACGTTCGCCTCCGAGAACCGCGCCCGGGGCAGGTGGCCGGCGATGCGGCCCTCGTGCATCACGACGACGCGGTCGGAGACGCCGATGACCTCCTCCATGTCGCTCGAGACCATCAGGATCGCGACGCCGCCGTCGGCGAGGTCGCGCATGATGCGGTAGATCTCGGCCTTGGCGCCCACGTCGATGCCGCGGGTCGGTTCGTCGAACATCATCACCGAGGGTGTCTTGCAGAGCCATTTGCCCAGGACGATCTTCTGCTGGTTGCCGCCCGAAAGCGTCATCGCCTCGGCCGTCAGGCTCGCGGTCTTGATGTTGAGCGCCCCGCGCTGCGCCTCGGCCACCCGCCGTTCGCCCGAGGGGTCGATGATCCAGAGCCGCGCGTGCTCGGCGACGCTCGCCAGCGTGACGTTATGGGTGATGCTCTGTTCCAGGATCAGCCCGCAGCGCTTGCGGTCCTCGGGGACGAGGTAGAGACCCGCGTCGATCGCGCCGCGCACGGTGCCAACGCGGATCGGCGTGCCGTCGAGCGTGACGCTGCCGGCCAGCGGTGGAACGATGCCGAAGATCGCCTCGACCAGCTCCGTGCGCCCCGCGCCCATCAGACCGGCGAGACCCACGATCTCGCCCCGGCGCACGGTCAGGGTCACCGGGCGGTCGGGATAGGCGTGGGTGACTATCCCCTCGACCACCAGCCCGTCCGCCCGGGGCGGGGCGGCGGGGGGGATGTAGAGCGATTTCAGATCCCGCCCGATCATCAGGCGGATCATGGCGTCATGGTGGATCTGTCCGGGCCCGAGCTCGCCCACCATGCGCCCGTCGCGCAGCACCACGACCCGGTCCGCGGCCTGTTCCAGCTCGCCCAGGCGGTGGGAGATGTAGATCACGCTGACCCCGTGGGCCTTGAGGTCGGCGATGACGCGCAGCAGGCGCTCGGTCTCGGTCAGGGTCAGGGACGAGGTCGGCTCGTCCATGATGGTGACCCGCGCCTCCTGGGACAGCGCCTTGGCGATCTCGACCATCTGGCGCTGGGCGATGGAGAGGTTCTCCACCATGTCGCCCGGCGCGAAATCGACGCCAAGGCGGGCGAGGATGCCCTTGACCCGCCGGTGCGTCTCGGCCCGGTCCACGATGCCGTAGCGCCCGCCCCGGGTCGGCTCGCGCCCGATGAACACGTTGGCCGCGACGTCGAGGTTCTCGAAAAGGTTCAGCTCCTGGTGTACGAACGCGATGCCCGCCCGGGCCGCGCCGTTCACGGTCATGCGCTCGTGGCTCTCGCCGCCGATGACAATGGTGCCCGCGCTGGGGGCCACGACGCCGCCCAGGATTTTCATCAGCGTGGACTTGCCCGCGCCGTTCTCGCCGACCAGGCCCAGAACCTCGCCCCGGCGCACCGCCAGGCTGACACCCTCGAGCGCCATGACCCCGTGATAGGATTTATGGATCGAGCGAAGCTCGAGCACCGTGTCTGACATGATCCCGCCTCGGATGCGCATGGCTGTCCCGCCCCGGTCGGGGGCGGGGGACGCACGGCCTGCCGGGCGCCCGCGGGGGGCGCCCCGGTACGGATCAGTTGCTCAAAAGATCGGAGATCTTTGTCGCGAATTCCTTCACGTTCGAGCTGTCCACGATCTGCGTCGGCACGATGTCGAGCTTGTCGGCCGGGATCACCGACATGTCGCCCTCGATGATCTTCGCGAGCTTGATCATGGACTGGTAGCCGAACTCGTAGGGCTGCTGGACGACGGTGCCGACGATGGCCCCCTCGGAGATGCCGCGGAGCGTCTGCTGGTCCTCGTCAAAGCCCACGATCTTGACCTCGCCCACCTTACCCGCCGCCTTCACGGCATTGTAGATCTGGGGCGTGTTGTAGGCCCAGAGACCGACGAGCAGGTCGATGTCGGGGTACTTGGTCAGCGTGTCCTCGACATTCGCCTTGGCCTTGGCCTGGTCGCCGCCATCGGTGCGGATGTCGATGATCTCGATCTTGCTGCCCGCGATGGCCTCACGGATGCCCGCCGAGCGCTCGCGCGCGTTGGCCGCATCCATGGTGCCGACGAAGAGCATCGCCTGGCCACCCTCGGGCAGCGCCTTGAGCATCAGTTCGCCCGCCCGGCGACCCGCATCCACGTTGTCCGTGCCAATATACATCAGCCGGTTCGACGCGGGCGCGTCGGCGTCATGGGTGATGAGGGCGGCCTTGGACGCGACCTCGTTCAGGATGTCGGTCGAATCGTCGGGGTTCACCGGGCTGATCGCGACACCCGCGACGCCCTTGGCCAGAAGATCCTCGAGGATGCGCTTCTGGGCAGCCGCCGACATCTCGCCGGGGATGTAGAACTCGATGGTGTAGCCTGGCAGCTCTTCCTGCGCCTTCTCGGTGCCGCGCCGCGCAATGGTCCAGAAATCCGCAGGCACGTTGACGACGAAGGCGAGGGTCTTTTTTTCCTGGGCCCAGCCGGGCTGCACGAGCCCCGCGCCCAGGACCGCGACCGAGGCCGCAAGGATCATCGCCCGCCGGGTCAGGCGCGAAAAGCTGGAACGGCTGCTGGCGCGTTGGGCCGTCGTCTCGGTCGCCGAAATCTTCATTGTTTCCTCCGCTGGCGCACCGAGATGTCCGGTGCTTGGGAAAGAGGCTAAGTCACCGCCGTTCCGCGCGTCAAGCAGCATATGACGGCGCTGTCATCGGCCAGAAACGGGATGACAGCGATTGCAGCATCCCCTAGGACGAACGGGTGGGCGGGAGCGGGGACGGGTGCAATGAAACCGGGCGGCGTGGCGGTGATCGGGCTGGGGTCAATGGGGTCGGGCATGGCGCGGGCGCTGATCCGCGCGGGGCTGGCCGTGCGGGGCTACGACATCGCAGGGCCCGCGCGCGACCGGCTGGCCGCCGATGGCGGGGCGGTCGCGGACAGTCCGGCGGGGGCCGCGGCAGGGGCGGGGATCGTCGTGACGGCGGTGGTGAACGCGGCGCAGACCGAGGCGGCGCTGCTGGGTCCGGACGGCGCGCTATCGACCGCGTCCCCCGGCGCCGTCGTGATCTCCACCGCCACCATGGCGCCGCAGGACTGCGAGCGGATCGCGGCGGCCGTCGCGGCGCGGGGGTTCCATTACGTCGATGCGCCCATCAGCGGCGGTTCCGCGCGGGCCGAGGCGGGGACGCTGACGGTGATGGCCGCGGGCAGCGCCGCGGCGCTCGCCGCCGCGCGCCCCGCGCTCGACGCCATGGCCGAGACGGTGCATGTGCTGGGCGACCGGCCCGGCATCGGCGCTGCGTTCAAGATGGTCAACCAGCACCTTGCCGGCATCCACATCGCGGCGGCCTGCGAGGCCATCACCTTCGCCGCGCGCCTCGGGCTCGATCTGCCCCAGGTCTACCGGGTCATCACCGGGGCCGCGGGCAATTCCTGGATGTTCGAGAACCGCATCCCCCATGTGCTCGACGGCGACTACCAGCCCCGCAGCGCCGTCTGAATCTTCACCAAGGATCTCGGCATCGTCGC
>JANNOT010000409.1:0-2830 GCA_031399375.1 Paraoceanicella sp. | reverse complement strand
GGGTGATGGTGCCGGTGATCGGCTTGGCCGCAAGCGCCCCTGCGATGGCGGGCAGGAAGGCGTTCTGGGCGGCCGCGACCCGGTCGGGGGCGATCCCGTACGCGTCGCCGATGGCCGAAAGCCAGGCCGCCGTGCCGTCGCGGCCCACAGGGGCGGAGCCCACGACCTTGCGTCCGGCTGCCTGAAACTCGCGCACCGCGGCGGTGTAGAAGGGGTGGATCGCGGCAACGACGCCGGAGTCGAGTGCCGCGTAAAGCTCGCGCCACTCCCGGCACGGCACAACGGGTCCGGCCGCAAGCCCGAGCGGGGCCAGCATCGCGCCGATCATCATCGGGTCGGCGGGGAACATCTCGCCCAGCAGCGCGACGGTGGGCCGGTCGGACCGCCCGCCCTCGGGCGCCTGGACGGGACCCGCCTCGACCTCACGCCGGGCATAGGCGAGCATGGCCCCGGCCAGCACGTCCTTCGCCTCGGCATGGGTGGGAATGCCGAAACCAGGCACGTCGATGCCCACGATCCGCACGCCGTCGATCTGGTCGGGCAGGAGCCTGAGCGGCACGCCCGAGGCGGAAGGGACGCACAGGTTCGTCACCACGATCGCGTCGTACTGCGCCGGGTCGGCCAGCTCATGCACCGCAGCGCGGATATCCTCGAAGAGCTTGCCGGTCACCAGCGATTCCGAGTTGAACGGGACGTAGCCCACGGACCGGCGCGCGCCGTAGAAATGGCTGACGAACGTCAGGCCATAGACGCAGCAGGCCGATCCCGACAGGATCGTGGCGACCCGGCGCATGCGCAGGCCGACGCGCAGCGAGCCGAAGGCGGGGCACATCGACTGGGGTTTGTCATGGGGCCCCTTGGGGTAGTCGGCGGCGAAGCGGGCAAGCATCTCGCCCTGCCCCGCGGCGGTCGCGTTGGCGTGGAGCTGCTCGGCCCCGGCATGGCAGCCAAGGCCCTGCGCCCCCCCGGGTTCCGTGCCGTCCATCAGCCGCGGCCCTTGGCGAACGGGCACTGACGCGCCTCGGCTGTCACGGGACCGGTGCGATGCGCGGTCGTGACGGTCGGTGCGTCGCTGCGCGGCACGGCGCTGCCGGCGAGGAGTGCGGCGAGCGCACGGTCGGCAGCCTCGAGCTGGGCGAGGTCAAACATGATCGTAGACCACTTCGAGGCTGGGGCGCACATCCGCGTTCTTGCCGCGCATGTCGAGGTCGGTGGCCGGTTCCAGCACCACGTCCCCGCCGGTCTGGGACGCGCTGAAAAGCGCGAGCAACCCGTCCTGGGTCAACGGCTTCGGCCGGTTGGCGATCGAGACGCCGATGGCCTCGGCCAGACCCGCGAACATCGGACCCCATTGGCTCTCCATCGTGCCGACGATCTGGTAGTTCGCGGATTTGCGGCGAATGTCGTCATGGACGGGGATGGTGGCGAGCACAGGGATGCCCACGGAGGCCGCGAAGGCTGTCGCCTCGCCCGTGCCGTCGTCGCGGTTGATGACCATGCCCGCGACGCCGACATTGCCGCCCAGGCGGCGGAAATACTCCACGGCCGAGCACACGTTGTTGGCGACATAGAGGCTCTGGAGGTCGTTGGACCCCACCACGATCACCTTCTGGCACATGTCGCGGGCGATCGGCAGGCCAAAGCCGCCGCAGACCACGTCGCCGAGAAAGTCGAGCAGGACGTAGTCGAAATCCCAGTCATGGAAGCCGAGCTTTTCCAAGAGCTCGAACCCGTGGATGATCCCGCGCCCGCCGCAGCCGCGCCCGACCTCGGGCCCGCCGAGCTCCATGGCGAACACCCCGCCGGACTTGAAGCAGACATCGCCGATCTTCACCTCCTCGCCCGCCAGCTTCTTGCGGGTCGAGGTCTCGATGATCGTGGGGCAGGCCTTGCCCCGGAACAGCAGGCTCGTGGTGTCGGATTTCGGGTCGCAGCCGATCAGCAGCACGCGCTTGCCCTGCTCGGCCATCATGTGGCTGAGATTGGCGAGCGTGAAGGATTTGCCGATCCCGCCCTTGCCGTAGATCGCGATGATCTGGGTGGCCTTGGTCGCCTCCTGCACCGGAAAGTCGGGCATCGGCTCGGCAGCCTCGGCACGCAGGGCGGCGTCGCGGGCGGCGATGGGATCGCGCAGGACGGGGATGGCAACGGTCATTGGATGTCCTTCCAGTCGAGCAGCATCTTCAGACAGGCGGGGTCCGAGAACGCGGTGGCATAGGCGCCCTCGGCCTCGGCCGCCGGGCGGGTATGGGTGATCAGTCCGTCGAGCGAGATCATCCCCCCCTCGACCAGCGCGCAGGTCGCGGCGATGTCGTCGGGGGTGAACTGGGCGGCGACGCGGATCCGCGCCTCGCGCAGGAAGGCGGGGGGAAAGGTGAAGCTAAGCGGATCGGTGTAGAACCCGGCCAGCACGATCTCGCCCCCCGGCGCCAGACGCGCGATCAGCGCGTCGAGCCCCGCGCCATGGCCGGACACGTCGTAGATCGCGCGGTAATCGCGGCGGGGGTCGTCCTCGGGTCGGGACGCGGGATAGCCCGCCGCCCCCTGAAGCCGCGTTGCGTCCACGTCCCAGACCATCGGCGCGGGTCCGCCCGCCGCGAGCGTCAGGCGGGCGAGCAGCCGCCCCAGAACGCCGTGCCCGACGATCAGGTCGGGCAGCGCGGTGTGCACTCCGGCGATGGCATGGCGCGCGGTGGCGGCCAGGGCGATCAGGACCCCCTCTGGACCCAACCCGAAATCGAGCGGGACGACCCGGGCGCCCCGGGTCACGATGCGCCGCGACGCGCCCCCGAACAGCCCGCGCACCGGGCGGTAGCAGTCGGCGCCCGGC